>JBJTVM010000337.1:0-4363 GCA_046081205.1 Pseudanabaena sp.
GTAAATCATTTTTATGGAGTTGATAAAATCGAAAATAATCTTCCATTAAATCCTGTAATAAATAGGGCTGTGGTGGTAAATGCTTACTTCCTGCGATCGCTACTGGTAACTTGCGATAAACTCCTGCATTTTCGCGATCAATTCCATACAAGACAATTCCATGAATTTGTTTAAGGATATATTCGGATAAGTCTATCTTTTGGGAAACAAGATCATCAATAAATAAAATAGCCTCTTTATGATTAATTGCTTCTAAATGCTCACGCATACTCTTGCCACTAATCGTCATTCCCTCATTGATGACTAATTGAGTTTCCCGCAACGTTAAAGTATTACCTTCAATGCGATTACTTTCATACAAAAACTCAACTTCTAACGCTTCTTTAATCGTGGCATTGTCTAAAGATTGACGCAAAGTATCTAGCTCTGTTTTGAGTTGATCAATATTAGCAAGGATTGATTCGATGGTTCTCATAAACTCAGAATATAAATTACATTGCGCCCAAAGCCTTTAACAAAGCTGCAAACTTAATCGTGGTTTCACTTTGCTCATTTTCTACTTGTGAATTTGCCACAATCCCTGCACCCGCAAAAATCCTTGCCCGATCGCCTTGAATATATCCTGCTCTAATCCCCACGCCAAAAGTCCCTTCGCCATCACCATTTAGCCAACCAATCGGCGCAGCATACCAACCACGATCGCAGGCTTCCCATTGCTGCATAAAGCAAACTGCGCGATCTCTCGGCTCACCACCCACGGCGGCAGTTGGATGTAGCTGCTGCAAAATATCAAGGGCAATCAACCAATCAGGATCATCAATTTGGGCAGTAATCGGCGTGTGTAAATGCTGCACATTAGAAAGTCTTAGCAAACTAGTCTCCACTTGTGGATCGATCGCTGCGCCCATACTTTGCAAGCGATCGCAGATCGAACGAATCACAATCTGATGTTCACGCATATCTTTTTCGCTGTTGAGCAAGCGATCGCCCAGCATTTGATCTTCTTGGACAGTTTTGCCACGCTCGATCGAACCTGCCACTGCATCACTGCGTAACCAAAGGCGATCTTCTTGAGCTTTAAATTGCAACACCACTTCAGGAGTCGCACCCAAAAAGGTTTTGCCTACACCATAGTCCAATAAAAAGGAAATGCATTCAGGATATTCACAACGCAAAACATGCAGTACTTGAAATGGATCAAAATTGCGATCGGCTAACACATCCAACGCTCTAGCCAATACCACTTTCTCAAAATGTCCTTGATGAATCAAAGCCAAGGCGCTTTCGACGATCTCTGTCCAAATTTGTTGACCTTGAACCTCGACAATTTTGCTCACCTCATGGACTGTTGGAGCTTCGTAATGGGAGCTTTCTAATAAATGCGATCGCAAATTCTCTATAAGTTCTAGTACTTCATCGGCATTGTCCCAAGGCTGGATGTAATGATTTAGGGTTAAGGTGCAATTTTGATCCTGATGACGGATCATCCAACGCGGAATAAAAAAGAGTAAAGTGGGAAACTCAATTGCTGGTTGATAATCGTTGGGTTCAGTTAAATCTGGGTATTCACTCGCATCACTACCATTACGATAAAACGAAAAAGCCCCAAAAATATGTATAGGAATTTGAGATTCGGGAGATGCAAAATCGAGAGTCTTTGCAATGATTGCGTTAGTTAGATGGGCTTTGATAAATTTTTTGGCACAATCAAAGCGATCGCTCAGGTCATGGTTGGGAACTGACACCTCGGCAACTGAACCTGCCGCCGCAAGTACTAAGTCTGTATTTGGATGTTCCCAATAAAATTTGAGTTGCTGTGCTTCGGATTTACTCGCCAACAACAACAAAGGATTAAAGCACTCCCAGTTTTGAGAGTAACTCAATAAAATCGGTGATCCTGTGATCTGTGCTTTAGCGATCGCTTTAACAATCCAATCGTGCAGAGATTTAGAATCGATGCTGCTATAGGTGACACTCTGACGAACTTGCATGATTATATTTTAACTATACAAGGTCATTCAGCCTACGCGAATCCACCGTTTCATAGAACGATCTAAAGGTGTAGCAAAGCCGCACTTTAAATCATTTATGCAACGAGATCGTCACCTGTCGCGATCGCTAATTCCTGTAAACGTTCTTGTTGATCCTTAGAAATGCAGCTTTGGATTACCTCCTCTAGATCTCCCTCTAAAATTGGTGGCAAGGTAAAGTTCTGCCCCAAACGATGCTCGGTAAGACGACTGTCTTTGTAATTATAAGTGCGAATTTTTTCAGATCGCGAACCAGTTCCCACCTGCGATCGCCGCATTGTTGTAATCTCGGCTTGTTGCTCACGCAACTTAATTTCATAGAGCTTCGCCCGCAAGATCTGCATGGCTCGCTCTTTGTTTTGAAGCTGCGATCGCTCCTCAGTACAAAAAATTCTAATCCCCGTCGGTTTGTGGAATAGGTCAGCAGCCGTCTCCACCTTGTTGACGTTTTGACCGCCTGCACCACCAGATCGTGCCGTAGACATTTCAATATCTTTGGGATCGATGTGAATCTCCACTTCATCGACCTCAGGCATAATCGCCACTGTCGCGGTTGATGTATGCACACGCCCCTGTGATTCTGTAGCAGGAACACGCTGCACGCGATGCACACCCGACTCAAATTTGAGTTTGCTATAAACGCGATCGCCCTGAACTTCAATGATTGCTTCCTTAAAGCCACCCATTTCAGCGAGGGTCTCACTGACCATCTTCACCCGCCAACCCTGACGCTCAGCATAGCGTGTGTACAGACGTACTAAATCTCCAGCCCAAATACCAGCTTCATCACCACCCGTACCTGCACGGATTTCTAACATGATGTTCTTATCATCATTAGGATCTTGGGGCAACAGTAGAACCTGTAACTTCTTTTCCAGATCCTCTAGCTTTGTTGATAATTCTTCAACCTCTAAAGCCGCCATTTCCTTAAGCTCAGGGTCGTTAGACTCCTTCAGGATCTCTTGCGACTCTTTATAGTCTTGCTCTGCCTTGCGAAAAGTTTCGTAGGTCAGAACTGTCTCTTCCAAAGAAGCACGCACCTTCGCAATGCGCTGAAACTCGCCGTGATCGGTCGCCACGTCAGGATCTCCCATCCGACGAGTCAGTTCATTGAAAGTCTGTTCAACAGATTCAAGTTTCTTAATTAGATAAGCAGCAGGCATGGGTTTGGAATTACCACAAAAGAACGTGAAAAATTAGTAAGCCAACAAAATAATGAATTAATCCTAAAATTGATTCTAATGTGGCTAAAACTATGCGTCTTTAGCGTTTTCATCAAACATGCCGTATTTACGCAAGAAGCGCTCTACGCGACCTTCGGTGTCAATAATCTTTTGTGTGCCTGTATAGAAGGGGTGGTTGCCCGACCATACGTCAACGTTAATTTCAGGATGGGTAGAACCAATAGTGGCTACCACTTCGCCGTTGCAAATTACTTTTGCTTCAGGATACCAAGTCGGGTGAATTCCAGCTTTAGGCATAGTCTTAGCTATAAAAAATCAAAAATTAATCTTTTCTAGACTAGCACAGAATTAAGCGATCTAAAACAAGACATAGAGCAAAGCTCTATATCTTGTTCATTATGGATACCAAAACATACCTTTGATGCCTTCGGGATCGGCATTGAAACCTAGTTGATTGTAAAACTCAACCACATGGGCATCGGCAAATAAACTGATATTGCGAATGTCAGATTTGCGTAACTCACGGATCATTTCTTCCATCATCGCTTTACCCAAACCCTTGCCTTGAAAATCTGGGTGAATTACTACATCCCATAATGTTGCATTAAAGGCATGGTCAGAAGTAGCACGAGCAAACCCAATTAAACGCCGAAAACCGCCGCGATGTTCCCACATCGAGAGAACGACAAAGCTATGCTGTAAGGCAATGCGGACTTTACGAATCGGTCGCCTTGCCCAACCTACAGAGTCGCATAATTCTTCAAGTTCGTAGAGATCAAGATCTTTTTCGGTGCTAAAGAAAATCTGTCCGCTTTGGTTTGGTACTTGGCGAAGTTTTGTTTTTTTGGTCGGTTCTAGGGTGTCAGAACCAAATAAGCTTTTCCAGAACCCCATTTGCCTAATTTGTATATAGCAGCGATCGCCCTACTTGTTACAGACATTCTAAACGCTTTTGTATTGTAGCTGCTTTTGTTGAAATCACGCGATCGCAAATACTAAAATGCTGTTATTTAACGTGAGTTCGACGAACTAAAAGCAAGTAGGAGGAAGAGCAGGCAAGCCTTTGAAGAGAAGATCTAAAGCAGGTTTAGTCTCGCGATAGGTATAGGCAACCAAACCAGCCAAAAGGTTAACGAGGAAATTGAAAAA
>JBJTVM010000338.1:0-6912 GCA_046081205.1 Pseudanabaena sp.
GGCCCAATTCACCTAGCATATTTTAGAGACGCTAATTCATCTCAAGAAGAAATCGAGGGACAACGCTGGGTGCATTATGTGACGCACTTAGTTGTCGGGACAGAACCTTTAAGGTTGAAAGTTGAAAAAGCGACTCTAGAACTTGCCGACCTAGAGAAATTGCCAACCCATAAAATAACCACACTAGTTGGCTACCAAATTGGCTGGGAATATAAACCCGTTGACCTAATTGGGATCAAAATACGAGATATTCTCCGTAGCCAAAATGTAGTTATACCTACTGGCTCGGTTCTAAAGGTGCGTCGTAAATCTATGGATGACCTCGACCTCAAAAATCGGTCAAGATTCCCACTAGCTTAATTAATGACTGTGACGTAATGCTGGCTTATCAATGGGGAACAGATGCCCAAAGTATTCCTGCTAGCAAGGGGGGCCCCCTAACTCTAGCCTATGGCAACAACTGTCCCAGTGATGCCGTCAAGAATCTAGCTTGGTTACCCTTTGTCGAGTCTATATCAGTTGAGTCTGCGGAAACAGAATTATGAAACTTACAGCCCCCAAACCTAAATTTTGGCAGTTCCATCAACGCACTAGAAAACACTTAGGACAGAAAAAGCTCTTTCTATTTCGTTCAATTCAGACGAGGATGATTACCGCAATCACCCTGCTGATCTTGCTGGTCGTCACCGCGATAGTTTGGTTATGGGCAGGCAGTGAGATGGAATTCTATCGACAGCAAAAAATTCAACAGGTAGAATCTTTTGCGGCGGCGTTTGGACAAACTCTCCAGTTAGAGTTAGGAGATAGAAACTGGGCAAATATGCGGACGAAGATGAATTTGATTATGCAAAGCAACGAGGATTTTGTTTACGTCATTGTCAGCGATCGCCGAGAAAACCATCAAATTGTGTCCGCTGCACCAGCAGAAATTGCGGGACAGTTTATGACCGACTTAGTGCCAGTAGCGGTGAGCAAAACCTCAGTTCGTGATGGACAGGAGAAACCTAAAGCTAGCCTCAAGGCAAGAATTGCTGAGACATATTTACTGCGTGATATCGATTTTCCACCAAATACATTGCGCGCCAAAAGAGGAGAGAGAATCATTGAGGCAGCGATTGATATTCCTGATCACAATCAGGTAGTGAATGGCACATTTCGAGTAGGAATTACCCTGCGGCGGATGGATGGACAAATTGTCAATGCAGTGACTAAAACCTTGACTGTAGGCGCGATCGCCTTGTTCTTGGGTATTGTTGCTGCTTATTACCTATCTTGGATTTTGAGTCAGCCCATTTTACGATTGCGTGAAAGTGCTTCGCGGCTTGCGTCTGGCGAGCTAGATCACCGCGTGACGATTCATAGCCAAGATGAACTAGGCGCATTAGGTAGATCGTTTAACGATATGTCAGATTCATTACAAGCTTCTTTTGGAAAGCTGCAAAAAACTTTAGACTCCTTTGAGAGATTTGTCCCCGAAAAATTTTTACAGGTGATTGCCCCACGAGGCATTGAAAACATTGCTGTCGGTGAATATGCCAAGCACAATATCACAATTCTTTTTTCAGACATTCGTGGATATACAGCGCTATCAGAATCTCAAACTCCTGAAGAAACATTCAAGTTCCTAAATGAATATATTGCCTATGTCGGCGATGCGATCGATGAATATGGAGGCTTTATTGATAAATACATTGGTGATGCGGTGATGGCGCTATTTGATGAAAATCATACAGATTCAGCCTTAAAAGCCACGATCGCCATGCAATTAGCGCTCAAAAAGTTCAATCAAAAAAGAGAACAACTAGGCTTGCGAACTATTGCCAGTGGAATTGGACTGCATCGAGGCGAAGTAGTAATGGGAACTGTGGGATTTACCTCTCGTATTGATTCAACTGTAATTGGTGATGCTGTAAATGTTTCGTCACGGGTTGAGGGTTTAACGAAGAATTATAATTGTGAAATTTTGATCACTGATGCAGTGGTCGCAGCCCTAGAGCATCCAGAGAATTTTCTTTTGGAGATAGTTGACGAATCGGTAAAAGTGAAAGGGAAAGAAACTGCCATTAAGCTGTATCAACTCAAATTAGATTAATTTAACGACAATTCGACGAACGCGCAAAAAAAAGCGCAGAGCGCTTTTTACCATTTATGCCATTTGCACCGCGCGAAGCGCGGCGCAAATGGCTATATCGAATTCACGTGAATTTAACGTAACTGGAGTTTAGACTAAGTTGAATAAGAAACGAAAAAAGAGCAGAAAAAAATAACCCATAGAAAAGAGAACTGAGCAAACCTAAGAGAATGAGCTTGAGAATATTGAAGTTTAGGAATTAAGGTTGTCTTTATTAGCCTTTTTTTGACGAGCAGCATGTTTTTTGATGATAGGAAAGCGAGGAAAAGGAGAACGGCTTTGCCCAGATATGCAGCCAGGAGACTTACCGCGAGGTTTCGGAGAACAAGCAGGAGAGCCAATCCTGACTAAAAGTGCAGCAAATCCTTGAGCGACCTGACCAAAAGTAAGATTGGTTTGAGGTTTCTGCCAAGGCAAAGGAGTATCCATGACTAGTTGACGCGCCAACCATAACTGCCAAGACAATAGAGGCATAAGATCGCTCCAGCGTAAAGCCTGTTGAGGAGTCAGCAAATGGG
This sequence comes from Pseudanabaena sp., assembly GCA_046081205.1. Lineage (GTDB taxonomy): Bacteria > Cyanobacteriota > Cyanobacteriia > Pseudanabaenales > Pseudanabaenaceae > Pseudanabaena. The sequence goes on from JBJTVM010000338.1 coordinate 2,650, forward strand.
GCAGAGTCCAATGTAAACGTTGTTTGGCAAAGCGATTCCAGTGGTCGATAGCAAAACGGCGTAAGTACAAGCGCCAAAGCAGCTCTAAAGGCGGCATCTGTTCACCCACCCAAGCTAGCCACAAACCAGAGCAATGGGGATGGGTGACACGAATAACTTGGAAATGTCGTTGGGCAGATTGCTTAAAGTGCAAATCAGACCATTGCTGGATTAGCACCTGTCCAACCGTCTCATCTTCTAAGCTAAAAGTAGCCGATGGCTCTCCCCAACTATCAGCATTGGCAAGTTGGAATTTATCCCCATGCTTGCGGGGACGACCACAGCCACTATAGGGTTCAGGAGCTTTGTATAAGCATCGATTCGGACGTAGACGCAGCAATAAGTCTGCTGGTATACCCTCCGTCAAATTGACAAAAATGGCACTGCCATACTCGCTGTCATAAGTAGCGATCTCTCTTACCGACAAATCGCGACATACTTGCCTCAGTTGAAATGCAGCTCTTTGGGCTGCTGTCTCAAAACTGCTGATTCGCTCATGACATATCGGGATTGCCCAACTCCCTGACATCTCTGGTATCCATGCCAAGGTGCTGTAGTCATGACCTAATACGATCGGCTTGTTGCCTTCAACCAAATTCGGTTGATGCACAAAACTCCTATCTTTTAGCGTTTTGGCATGGGGTCTTCCCCATCCTGTATGGTCTCCTGCTAGTAGTGGTCTTATATCTTTAGGAATTTGCTCGACACACAGCCGTCTGAGTCCGCCTCTTCTTGGTCGGCTATCTTTTAACGATTCATACAAGCTTGACCATTTCCGTCGATACAATGCTGATAATGACAGTTCTGCAAATGATTTCACGCTTGCACTGGTTAATACTGCATCCACTAGGTCAAATATTGCATCCCGTCCGTTCCCTAAAAATCCTTATGCTTGTTGACGAAAGTTCTGTAATTTATCAATAATCATGGCTGTAGATGTCCTTTTTCTTTTTCATCTACTTTAGGCAGTTTGTATCTCTTTTACTTTGCCTTTTTTACTTTTTTAGTCTAAACTCCAGGCACGCCGCAAATGGCGAAAAATGGTAAGAATCGCTTAGCGATTCTTACCATTTTTCACTTTAGTCGAGCTGACGTTTTTTGAGAATTAAAGAGCGGCGCAACGCGCCGCTCTTTAATTTGGGGTTTGTAAAAGCGATCGCATTTGTTTGGCGATGAGATTCGGCTGTTCTGCTTTCATTAAGGCGCGGACTACAGCAACCCTTTTTGCTCCCGCAGCGATCGCTGCTTCTAAATTGTGTTCATCCAGCCCACCGATCGCAAACCAAGGGATATTGATATTTTGAGCAGCATAGTTGACATATTCATGGCCAGAGGCTGCCTTATTTGGTTTTGTGGGCGTGGCATGAACTGGCCCCACACCAACATAATCCACCTGATTATTTAGGGCAATTGCTAATTCTTGGGGATTGGTGGTTGACTGCCCAATGATGTACTGAGAGGCATCGCCGCCGTTAGCATTCAGAATTTGACGCACTGCAGAAACTGGCAAATCAGTTTGCCCCACATGGATACCATCGGCTCCCACAGCGATCGCCATATCAACGCGATCATTAACCAAAAACAAAGCATCATATTTATGACAAACTTCGCAAAGCTGCTGCGCGATCGCATAGCGAGTGCTATCTTCTCCATCTTTTTGTCGATACTGCACGATTTGTACGCCACCTTGGAGAGCCGCCTCCACAACGGCAACAATATTTTCCACAGGCATCGTTACTAGATATAAGCTTGCAGCTTGTAATTTGCGACGACGAACTTCTCCAATATTGGTAACTTCGTAGGTCAGTAATTGACTCTCAAGGATATAGATCTGATAACGCATTTGTTTCATTGCTTCCCCCATAGTGGGATCAACGACTTTGCTATATTCTTCTAAAACCCTAAGCGCTTCTTGTAATCGTCCCATATTCGCTCTGAGAACAGCTTGGACATCCGCTCGCACAGACTCATTGGCATGGCTCAATCCCGTCGCGGGATCATCGGGAGTATTTCGGGCGTGACGAAATTCCTCTTTGTGCCATTGAGCGAGTTCTTGGCGCATATGTTTGCAGCGATCGCACAAATCCACATCTTCTAAGCCAAAGCGACACCATTCTTCAATGGTGCGTAGGGCTTCACGGGCGCGATCGAGGTTGGCATCGAGGATGCGATAAATGATTTGTTGGGACATATAAGCAAAGGGTGATACACAAAAGTAGAGGCAAGTCATGAATTGCCTCTACTTTTGCATTTGGTTAAAATTCAAAGTCAAAGGCAGGTTCGGCGCGTAACTTGCCTAAGCCTAATTCTTTATCATCGATGATCTTGATTTCGTAGTAGCCCAAAATATGATGTGGTGCAGGATTACCGCGAGAAGCTCCAGTGATGCCCATCGCGATGATTACACAGACATTGCCTTTAGTAGTTTTGGCACGTTGTTTCCAACGTTTGTGATGTTCTCCATTAAGGGTTTGTTTGTCAAACTCGCCAAATAAATGGAGGTCATCATTACCCATCACCATTAAGCCAAGCTGACAAGCATTACCAAAGATGTCCTCAGCAGGATTAAAACACAAAGACTGAATACCATCAAACTCATTGATTTCTTCAATCAATTCCAAAGCTTTAGGACGCGAAGTTTGAATCATTAACCCAGGTAAGCCATCACCTTTACGGGCTGGGGCGATCGCAGTAACAGCATCAGACAACTGTTGATGAATTGACGCATTACGTAAAAAATCTACCTGTTCCCAAGGGATGGTCATCATATGGATCAGGGCATTTTCTGGCCAGAGATCCTCATTGATTAAGGGCGCATCGTCATCATCGTCATCTTCATCAACTAATTGGTGTAACTCATTAGCGAGATCGGGCATAGTCTTAACAACAACCTTGATTGCTTCTTCAACATCACTATCAAGACTCGGTGCATAAATCGTATAAGTACCTGAGAGACTACCAAAATTAGCATTTAAGCGCTTATGGTACTGTTCCCAAAATTTATTTAAAGCCTCAAGGGCAACGGTCAAAGCGATCGCCTCTTCATCATAAAGATAGGGTCTACCACCTTCTAGGGGGTGCAAAGCCCCATAGATCGGCTTTATCGGTGTTGCTGCCTGTACAGGTCTGATTTTGCCGCGAAATGGAAAAGGAGGCAAATCATCTTCCATTTCTAGCTCAGGGGTTTCAAAGAGATTAAATAAACAGTCTTGATGTAAAAAAGTCTCTTCGATTTCATCTTCGGAACTACCTGATACAATCCGATGTCGAAATTTGACTAGTGACTCTTCGGAACGGTAAAAAATTACACCCTGCTCTAAACCCATTTTGCCCATAACGATCGCATAAAGGGTGTCAAGATCCCATTGATCGAGCTTGATCGAAATTACTTGATGATCCCACAGGGTATTCCAAGGAGCATTTCGCCATAAACGCTCAGATTGCTTGTGCAAGGCTGCGGCAAACTTTTCTGGCACAACAGGTGGATTTGCAGTAAAGCTTTCCAAAATATGCGAGAAAATTTCGTCAATTAAGGGTAAGCGCTCGACATATTCAACCGATATACCCAAGTCCTGTAGCACTCCACGCAAATAAAACTGGAGTTCGCGATCGCATACCAAGATTTTTTGGGGCAGGGATGGTTGAGCAGGACTCTGAGGATGTTCTATTGCTTGTAATAAAGCGCGAACAAAAGCTTCTTGCCCCACAGCCGAATCAACTACGTCCATAGAACGTACCATTCCCATTGAGCCATCTACCCACAAAATGCAATGGGGCTTCGACTCTTCATCATGGGCGTGAAGGGGGATAATGTTGGAAGAGTCTTGTGGTTGACGGATCTTGGCTGGTAAGGCGCGGCGATCACCTTCCCAAACCGCAGATGACTGTTTGAGTTTTTTGAGGCGGCGAAGAGTAGAGCGGTTTAGCGTGGTCATCGAAAATATTCTCTAGATTTGCCACTCTTGCAGAAATTAGTAAGAGTGCATTGATTGATTTAACTACGATATGGTGAGAAATTGCTAGATTTGATCAGAAATTGTAGCAATCATCCCAATTCACAAAAGTGTTGCCACACTTCTGTGAATTGGTATAACTAAGCATAATTAATTACAAAGCAAAACCCGTAAAGTTGCACCCCGCAGGGGTGCAACTTTACGGGTTTTGGTAATTTATTTTGCACAGGTACACCTATAGAGGGACAGCTATTCTCATTATGAAACCGAT
>JBJTVM010000339.1:0-3941 GCA_046081205.1 Pseudanabaena sp.
CACAAAATGGCTTAGCCATTTTGTGCTTTCAAAACCCTTACAGGGTTTGGTTTTTAATTTATAGAAGTGAGGCGGCACTTCTGTGAATTGGTATGACATGCTCTCTGAGTAAGATCGCGATAGAATATAGCCATGACTAGCAATACTCGCAAAGAAAATCTAATTAATGCGATCGCACCTGTGAATCGCGGCTTACAAATGTCTGAAAATCAGCGTAAGATGATTTTTTCGGCAGTTGCCTATCTTGAAGAACTCAATCCTACACCTGCGCCTACTCAATCCCCTGAATTGTTGGATGGCAATTGGTTATTGTTATTTACGACTAGCCAAGAGCTTTTGGGAATTGATCGTTTTCCACTTTACAAGCTGGGCAACATCTATCAATGTTTGCGCGTATCGGAAGGTAAGATCTTTAATGTTGCCGAGGTTAAGGGTTTACCTTTGCTGAGTGGTCTAGTGAGTGTATGTGCAAACTTTACGGTTGTTTCTGACAAGCAAGTTAAGGTTAACTTTGAGCGATTGGTAGCTGGTTCACAAACTTTAATTGGTTATCAAGATGTAAATAGTTTTATCGATACTCTGCGATCGCCTAAGAAATTATTGGCGATCGACTTCCAAATTAAACGAGAAGATCAGAAGGGATGGTTAGAGACAACTTATCTCGATCAAGATTTGCGAATTGGTAGAGGCAATGAAGGTAATCTATTTGTTTTGAGAAGAGTTTGACAAATATGCTGCGAAGCAGCATATTTGCTTTTTGTTTAATCATTAGCCACATTTCGTAAAATTGCCACTGTCTCTTGCTGATTGCCATCCCACGCCCACATCATCGCTGTCCAGCCATTGCGATCCTGTGCATTTAGCCGCGCCCCTGACGCAATTAGCGATCGCACAATTTCGCTATAGCCTTGACCTGCAGCCCACATCAGGGGAGTCCATCCATACTTATTGCGAGTATTGGGATTTGCGCCTGACACCAATAAGACTCGCACCACATCAGTATGCCCATTCATCGCCGCCCATAGGATCGATGTCCGTCCATATTCATCACGAACATTGACATCGGTTGCTTGGGAAATTAGCGATCGCACCTCCTTAAGATCACCATTTTGAGAAGCAATTAGTAATTGAGCATTTAGAGATTGAGTATTGAGATTTTGCTTAGTTCGTTGTGGCTTAACTAGCTGACTTTGATGATTAATTGGCTTGATTGGCTCAATGTTTTGAGGCATCTCATCTGCATAGACATTGTTGCTAAAGCAGAGAGCTAGGTTGCTAAAGCAGAGAACTAGGCTACAAGCTAATAAAAAATTTGAACGTCTCAAACCAGAATTCATAGATTTATCCCCATCTCAAGTTGATCAAGTCAATTGGTTGTGGTGAGCACCACAACCAATCAAGATTGAATTAGAGTCTATGAGCTTGTTTAGCGATCGGCTAGCGCAATTCTGCGGAAGTTTGAGATAATAGTGTTTTTACTGAATTTTTTGATTTCAAGCGCAACCGATGAATAACCAAGTCGATATTGCAAATTTAGACGAAACCCCGTCCCAAATGCCGCCTAAATTGCCACTGATCCAGATGTTTCGGATCGGGCTATTTCAAATGGGCTTAGGAATTATGTCTTTGCTGATCGCGGGGTTGTTGAACCGTGTGATGATCAACGAACTAGCGATTCCTGCTACCCTTGCCGCCGTGTTTATTGCGATGCCTCTGTTTGTGTCTCCGACGCGAGTTTGGTTTGGGCAGACCTCCGATGCCAAAACGATATTCGGAACCCATCGCTCAGGCTATGTCTGGATTGGAGCCGTGATCTTTGCTGTAGTTGCTTTTCTGACTACACAGGTGATGTGGCAATTAGGACGCAGTGTGCATGAGATTGGCTGGGATGGTGCTACCTATGGCTGGGCGATCGCCTTGGCTGCGATGTTTGCACTGTATGGGATGTCTATCAGTCTAAGTTCCACACCTTTTGCTGCGATGTTAGTGGATGTGTCCGACGAAGAGGATCGCTCTAAATTAGTGGGAATTGTCTGGTCGATGTTGATGGTGGGAATTGTGATTGGGGCGATCGTGGTTTCTCGGCTGCTGCAATGTTCAGAAGCACCACCTAGTAATATTTCTATTTATACTGATCGCGATCGCCTTGTCCAATTACAAAAAACAATTAATTTTGTATTTATAGTTATTCCTGCAGCGGTAGTTGGTTTATCGCTGTTCGCTACCTATGGCATTGAGCGGAAGTATTCCCGTTACAAGTTGCGTGTCACCGAAAATCACATTCTCAATGGAACTACTGCCACAGAGGATAAACTTAGTCTTGGCAAAGCTTTACGAGTGTTGACCGCTAGCAAACAAACAGGTTTATTCTTCTCATTCTTGTTAATGATGACCGTGGGTATTTTCATGCAGGACGCAATTATGGAACCCTTTGGGGGTGCTGTATTCGGTATGAGCATTTGTAAAACAACTCAACTTAATGCCGCTTTTGGCACAGGAACCTTAATTGGATTGAGTTCTTCAGGATTCTGGATCGTGCCACGATTGGGTAAGCAAAATTCCACCAAACTAGGTTGTTACTTGGTTGCGGGTAGTTGTGCTTTATTATTAATTGCAGGATTTACCCAAAAAATCCCTGTCTTACAAGGTGCTTTAACTCTATTTGGATTTGCTTCTGGAATTACAACTTCAGGCGCTTTGAGTCTCATGCTTGACCTCACGGCGGCGGAAACTGCGGGAACTTTCATCGGTGCTTGGGGACTATCTCAAGCGATCGCCAGGGGGCTTGCCACAGTTACAGGTGGTGTAGTGCTAGATGTTGGCAAAAGAATCTTTACTTTGCCGACATTGGCTTATAGCTTCGTTTTTGTTTGCGAAGCCGTAGTGATGATTCTTGCCGTATTTCTATTAAGTCGCGTCAATGTCCAAGAATTTCGCACCGATGCGAAACAAGCGATCGCTACTGTATTTGCCAATGAAATCGACTAAGTAAATACAATTCTCGGCTTTCCGACAATGTTCATTCCGACAATGTTCATGGTGAATATTAACTAGACTATGGAACAAATCTTTCTCTTCCTTGACATTGATGGCGTAGTTAACACCAGCATCAACGCAGATTCACAATTTCTTGGCACATATCAAGACAAAGATCTCCGAGGCTCCCCATCACCTCTGGTCAAGCCACTACTCAAGGCGATAGATCAAGCAGAGCATATCAAACCTTTTTGGATGTCTTCGGGCTGGCGAGAACATTCAAATATTTGGAATCGTTGGGCTGGGATTGCACCTTGGGCTGTGGGCTATCCGATCACTTTTGCTAAAGCAAACTATGTCATCGGCAGGTATCGAAAACAATTGGAGCTTGATGAAATCGATGATAGTAAAACTATTGCGGTGATCTATCATTCTGGAAATACTCCTAAAATTGTATGGATTGAAGATGGCTTTTCACAATCTGCGATCGCATGGGCGGCCTTAGATCAGCGCGTAAATCTCATCAATACTATTCATCCTTCTGATCCTTTACTCTTAGGAATTCAAGCATGGAATATAGAATCCATTTTAGAATCTCTAGACCTTAAGTTAACATAAATTTGATATCGCCATTTGCGGCGTGTAAAACACGCCGCAAATGGCAAAAAATGGTAAGACTCGCTGAGCGAGTCTTACCATTTTTTTTGATTTCAAAACCCTTACAGGGTTTGGTTTTTAATTCACAAAAATGTCGCCACACTTCTGTGAATTGGTATTAAGTTTCAAAACCCAAATAAATAAGGCTCTTCTGGGTTCATGGGGATAAGCACAACTGATATTAGCCAGAAGCCTCTCTGAGTAAAAGTTAGAGCCTAATAATGTCGCCAAACATTGTATCGCTCCTGTACAATTTACCCCTCAAACCCAGAAGACCCTTCCTTAATTCAAAGGCTGGACAATGTAAA
>JBJTVM010000340.1:0-2839 GCA_046081205.1 Pseudanabaena sp.
GGGGCGCACTCTTACAACCTATTTAGGATTGCTATGTTTAGCATAGATGTAGTCAGAGTAAAAAGAGAGTTGGTTACAAATTTGATAACAGCTTTGCGCATTCGTCGAATTGACTTTATTTAGCGAGTTCGTCATTCCTTAAGGGAATAGTAATTATACAGGTTGTTCCTCTTTCGACTTCGCTACTGATGACAATATCACCTTGATGCAAATCCACACATTTTTTTACGACAACTAAACCTAATCCAGTACCAGAAATGGTTTTGACATTTTTTCCGCGATGAAATGGTTCAAACAATTGTTTTTGATCCTCAAGTAAAATTCCAATTCCTTGATCTTGAACTTTAATGATGAAATTATCTAACTGAAACTCTAGAGCAAGAGAGACACCTCCACCCTGTGGAGAATACTTAATCGCATTAGAAAGCAAGTTAGAAAGCATCGATCGCAACAATTTTTCGTCCAGACTGACATGCTGCGATTTACCATGACAACTAAAAGTAAGTTGATGTTGATTGCCAGCGTTTAGTTGCATTTCTTCGATAAAATGACGGCAATATGCTTCTAGTGCTATGGGTTTAGGATTAAAGGCGAGTTTGCCTGTTTCAGCCCGATTGATGGTCAAAATATCATCTAGCAATTGCACCATATTCCGCACCGCATCTTGAATGCGATGTAAATTGCGTAATCGTTTTTCGGTATTGTCCCATTCCTGTTGAGAATTTTCGAGAACTTGCGCTGCTGCTAGAGCCGTACTCAGAGGTGTGCGAAACTCATGGGAAGCCATTGAAAAAAATCTGGTTTTTAAGGCACTTAGTTCCTTTTCGCGTTCCAAGGCAAGCCGAATTTCATCTAGACGTTTCCGTTCGGTAATATCACGAGCATTCACCATCATCTGCTTTATATCGGTGCTATCGACAAAGGGCTGACTAATGGCTTCCAGAATTCGCCAAGTTCCATCTTGGTGGCGGTGGCGAAATTCAATGGGAAGTAGCGATTCTTGTGATGTGATGTTAGTCAAGCGATCAATTGAGATCTCCCATTCATCGGCATGGATAAATCCCTGTATATTTGTGCCCACAAGGTCGGTAACGCCATAACCTAAGACCTTGGCAACCGATGGACTTACATAACTGATCGTACCATTAGTCTCCAGAATCATGATGATATCTAAGGCATTTTCGATTAGCGATCGGAAGCGTTCTTCACTTTGGCGTAGCGCTTGCTCAACTTTTTTGCGCTCAGATGAATCCCGCTGCACTGCAATCCAATGTGTATACCAACCTTTAGCATCAGCGACTGGGACTAAACTAAACTCGTTCCAAAATTCTGAACCATCTTTACGATAGTTGATTACTTCAACTGTGACGGATTCCCAAGTGGATAGAGCTTGACGGACTTTTTGAAGTTCTGCTTGACTGGTTTTGGCACCTTGCAAAATCCTTGGGGTTTGCCCTAATACTTCGTGGGGTTGATAGCCAGTAATGCTTGTAAACGCCTCATTTACATAGATAATCCGATGTCCTAGCCCCTCAGTTGGTTCCGCTTCAGTGACGATGATCGCATCATTAGTATTGACCACGACTGATTGAAGTAAACGTACTTGTGCTGCTTGTATTTTTTGTTCCGTGATATCAGCGACCACCGCCACGATGCCATTAATTTGCCCATTGTTATCGAGTAGAGGTGCTGCTGAAAAGACAATATTGATTGCTGATCCGTCTTTTCTTTGGCGAGTCATTTCCACCCTAGTATAGGTTTTACCTTGCAGTAGACTACTTTGCAGAGTTGTCAAATCCTCTAGTCGATCATCTAGTAAAATTGGACAGGGCTGATCAATGACTTCTGCTTCTGTCCATCCAAACATCTGTTCAGCCGTTGGATTCCAGATCTTAACTTTCCCTTCTAAATCCAGCATAAAAATCGCACGAGGGGAAGCGCTGACAAGGGCTTGTAAGGTTTCGTTAGTGTGGCGTAGAGCAATTTCAGTACGCTGACGTTCAGCAATTTCTGCTCTTAAAGACACATTAACCGTGGCGAGTTCAGTGGTGCGTTGTTGGACGCGCTCTTCTAGTTGCGTATTGAGATGTTGCAACTGCCGATAAAGTTCTGATTGTTGAATGGCGATCGCAACTTGGGTGGCAAGTTGCTTCATTAGTTCCACTTCCCAGTTTTCCCATTGACGGGGGTGATTGCATTGATGGGCAATCAAAAGCCCCCACAGATAGGGCTGTGAGTTTTGTGAATGATCGCTTTGACGATTTTCTTGAATTATTGGGACGACTAACTTTGCTTGAACTCCAAATTGCTTCACAAAATCTGCTAGACAGGACTCTATATCAGCCTGTTCGATATTAGCAATAGAGCGGGCTTTGCCTAAGGAGTAAGCCTGATGATATTGCTTAGGAAAGACTTCTTCGGGAAACACCTGCCCTAAAATGCTGGGATATGGCGGTAAAACAGTTTCATGAATGGCGCTACCAGTGCCATCGTCCCAGAGACGATAGATTAAGACGCGATCGGCTTGCAAAAATGCTTGAACTTCTTTAACAGTCGTGGCAAGAACTTGATCGAGGTTGAGGGACTGGCGAATTTGATGGGCTATTTGCGTGACTAGTCTCTCACGATCGCTTTGCTTGCGTAGTAATTTTTCTGTTTGACGACGGCGATTGCTCCAGAAGAAATAACCAACCAACACAACCAGAAAGCTTAAGCAAACCCCAATCACATACAAACTGGTCATACTTTCAACTATTCCACTTGAGGATGTAATGTAAAAGCACAAATATTTTATACCAAATCACAAAACGGCTTAGCCGTTTTGTGCTTTTAAAACCCT
>JBJTVM010000341.1:0-11131 GCA_046081205.1 Pseudanabaena sp.
TAAGCATGATTCATCAATTAGCAGTTCGCTTAGGTGTGTCGTGTGTGCTACTCGCAACCTTACCTCTTGCTACAGATGAAATAGTTAAGTATGTTCAAGCTCCTCATATTTTTTCAGGAATTGGAGCGATTGCCTCATGCATCGGAGCCTGCGTGCCAGTTTTAACTTTATTTCGCAATTCTGATTAAGCCCAGCGACCAATCACAATCCTCACAGTCCCATCTTCTAGTAACTCTTGCTGCTCGATCGCAAAACCTTGTTGGGTAGCACTCTCTAAGACCATTTGAGCCGCATATTGCTGATTTAATTCTCCTAGAAATTCCTCAACATTCATTGCTATGCCCCACATGTCAGCAATGAGTTCATAGCGATCGCCTACTTTCCGAAAGCCAATGTCATAGCCATTAGGCATGGGGATCACATAGTCGGCTGTAGTAGCATTGCCAAGGTATCCACGCACTAAAGTGTTTTGCTTGACAGGATAGCCTAACGATTGCAACGCCTGCTCAAGCAAGCCACCATTTTTAATTTCGATGGTGATCGTAGTAAAGTGGGACATAAAATTAAAAATAATGGGAGCGCAAAGCACTACTTTTATTCTAAGTTAATTGCAAATTTTCGTAGTTCTTGAAGCAATTGCTCATCATTAGACGCAGTCCTTGCCCCAGACTCAGCAGCCCATTGTTTGAGGGATTCGATTTGCTGAGATGCGATCGCCGCTAATGGGACAGTCTCTTCGATTGCACTAACGATATCTTCAGTGGTGAAATCTTCACGGTTACCACTACTGCCACGACCAAAAGCCCGATGAATACCATCGATTATTACTTGCTCTATTTCTGCCCCACTAAAGTTTTTAGTATGCCGAGATAGGAGCATCATGTCAAATTCCCTTATACGGCTAGGGCGTAGTTTTTGTAAATGCACCTTAAAAATTTCTTGCCGTTCGGATTCGGTCGGTAAATTCAAAAAGAATATTTCATCAAATCTACCTTTTCGCAAAAGTTCGGCTGGCAAAATTCGGACATTATTAGCTGTGGCAACAATAAAAACAGGAGCAGTTTTTTCTTGCATCCATGTGATCAATGAACCAAAGACACGACGGCTAGCACCAGAGTCTCCATCAATGGAAATATTGGTATTACCAAATGCTTTATCAATCTCGTCAATCCACAGTACACAAGGAGCAGTTGCCTCTGCAAGCTGAATCATCTGTCGCATTCGACTCTCACTCTCACCCACGAAACTCCCAAATAGTCTTCCAATATCAAGACGTAATAGTGGTAAACGCCATTCGTTAGCGATTGTTTTTGCAGATAAAGACTTGCCAGTGCCTTGAATACCGACTAATAAAACACCCTTGGGAGTGGGAATGCCGTAGCGCTTTGCCTCTTCCGTAAAAGCATCACGCCGAATCCTTACCCATTGCTTGAGATTATCTAATCCACCCACATTTTTTAGCGATTCGTTAACGTTAAAAAATTCTAAAATCCCAGTCTGTCTGATTGCTTGTTGCTTTTCAGCAAGTACAGCATCAATATCAGCATCGTTAACCTGCTCTTTTTCAGCGATCGCTTTAGCTAACACTCTTTGAATGCGGGTACGGCTTAACCCCTGACAAGCCTTGACTAATTGCTCCAAGGCTAATTTGGACAAATTCAGTTTATTTGGTGAGATTTTTTGATTGATCAAATATTCGATTTCGGCGATCGCAGGCAAGGGAAAATCGATCGCTGTAATTTCTTCGGTCAATTCAGATGATATTTCTAAAATATGGCTAGTTAGAGCGATAGTGCGGCGATCAAGCTTAAGATCGCGAGCCAAGTTTTTTAACTCACGGATAATCGGAATGTTGCGCTCGTGATGAGGATATTTGAGAACTGGATGCAAATCACGCAATACATATAAAACATTATCGCCATCCTTGGTTGCCTTATCCCGTTGAGCAATTCGTGACAAAGCCGCCATCACCGAGCCTTTATCCGCATTATTGTCACTCCAGCCTCTAGCAATGTCCCAAAACAAAATTCTGCGGCTAGGACTAGATTGCAGAGCCACCTCTGTCAGAATATCTTCGACTGGTTCTTCTTCGGCGGTAACTATATATAAGCGGATATTTGGCACGAAGTAAGAGATCAAACTGCCCTATCAGAGATTGATAGACTCTGCTTTTGCTCTGAGATAGTGAAGCTTTTGGCGATTGTGGCGACATATGGGCAAGTATAGCAATAAGCAAATTAGGGTAGGCATTGCCCACCCTAATTCTGATTTACATTATAAAAACCAATTTTAGTGTTTCAGCACCAAAGGTTCTGGAAACACACATCAATTACCGATCAAATGAACCATAAGAAAAAGGTAAAAAGTGTTGCAGAGAAACACTTTCTGCCTTTTCTTAGTCTAAGGTTGAGCGAAAAATGCTGTAATTAGGCTGCGGTGAGTACTTGCTCTTCGAGTTTAGCTAGTCTATCAGCGAGTAGCTCCTCTAAGGTGACGAGCGCTTTAGAGAAGCCTTTGATTCCTTCATCAAGCTTTTCCGAAGCCATGCGATCTGCTTCATGCATTGACTCAAAAGTTGCCTTATCCATAGGAATTTGGGCAAGATCTGACTGAGAAGCAATTTCGGGATCAAGTTTGCGTACTAGTTCACCTTGGGTATGGTGTAACTCATCCAGTAAAGCAGGGGAAATTGTTAACAAATCACAGCCTGCCAATTCCACAATCTCGCCCATATTACGAAAACTTGCGCCCATAATTTCGGTTTTATAACTAAACTTTTTGTAGTAGTTATAAATTCTTGCAACTGATAATACTCCTGGATCTTCAGCAGCAGGATAGCTATCTCTACCTGTATCTTTTTTGTACCAATCGAGAATCCGTCCTACAAAAGGCGAAATTAATTTTACGCCTGCCTCAGCACAGGCAATCGCTTGATGTAGCCCAAATAGCAAAGTCAAATTGCAATGAATACCTTCTTTCTCAAGAAACTCAGCAGCTTTAATCCCTTCCCAAGTTGACGCAATTTTGATCAAGATGCGATCGCGGGAAATACCATGAGCCTCATACTGTGAAATTAAATAATGTGCCTTAGCGATCGTTGCTTCAGTGTTATAGGACAGACGCGCATCCACCTCCGTAGAAACACGACCAGGGATAATTTGCAAAATCTTTATACCAAAGGAGATCGCTAAGCGATCAAAGGCTAAGGAAACCACTTGAGCTGATGAGGCATCTTTGCCCAAATCTTTTCGGGCTTCAATTATGGTCTCATCCACAATTTCCTGATATTGGGGCATTTGAGCTGCCGCTGTAATCAAAGAAGGATTTGTAGTTGCATCTTGAGGTTTTACCATCTCAATCGCATGGATATCCCCTGTATCTGCAACCACTATAGTCATTTCACGCAACTGATCGAGAAAACTTTTAGGCAAATCATTAGGCATAACGTCCTCCATAGCACCAGTCATAACTAGCTACCTTTGCACGCCTATCTTAGCCCTAACAATCTGGAGGATTATGTAACCTTTAGAGTAATTACAAGATCACTGTCTAAACAATCCATAAATTATGAAATTCGCGAATGCAGTGAAATATGAATTCGATATAGCTACTTGTGCCGCACGAAGAGAGGCACAAGTGGCGCAAAATTGCTCAGCGATTTTTACAATTTTGCGCGTTCGTCGAATTGAAGTTAATGAAGTTTTATTAAGAAAAGTGTAGAACTCTATGGATTAATAAACTTAGCTAACTTGTCTAAAATTGTTGCAGAGAGAAGCATTGAGCTAATTCGCGACATTCTAAACAATTGTTACAAAGACCCTTGAGCGACACAACCCTAAATCTATAATTACGACATCGTGGCTCAGCGTCTCTTGTACAGCAGTACTTATCTCATTCATAGATTCAGCACTATGGGAGAGCTAGCCTAATCGTTTAATCTACTTTGTCTTAACAGTCTGAGAGAGGAAAATTTACATGACAATGACTCCTCAAAAGCCAGACACAAAGGTAAAGGTAACGGTTGATCGTGACGTAGTACCAACTTCTTTCGAGAAGTGGGGACAGCCTGGTCACTTTGATCGCACCCTTAAGAAGGGACCAAAGACCACAACATGGATTTGGGATCTTCATGCCAATGTGCATGACTTTGACAGTTTCACAACCGAAGAAGATACTGCCCGTAAGATCTTCTCCGCTCATTTTGGGCATCTAGGCATCATCTTTATTTGGCTCAGTGGTATGTACTACCACGGAGCAAAGTTCTCTAACTACACCGCTTGGTTGTCTGATCCCGTCGGCATCAAGCCCAGCGCTCAAGTGGTCTGGAATGTTGTTGGTCAAGATATCTTGAACGGCGATGTTGGCGGCGGTTTCCAAGGTATTCAAATCACCTCTGGTTTGTTCCACCTTTGGAGAGCATCGGGTATCACCACGGAGTATCAACTCCTCTGCACCGCAATTGGTGGTTTGGTGATGGCTGGTTTAATGTTCTTCGCTGGTTGGTTCCACTACCACAAGGCAGCACCTAAACTTGAGTGGTTTAAGAATGCTGAATCGATGATGAACCACCACTTGGCTGGTTTGTTTGGTTTGGGCTCACTTTCTTGGGCTGGACATCAGATCCATGTATCGATTCCTATCAACTATTACCTTGATAAGGGCGTGCCTGCAAGTGAGATTCCTTTGCCCCATGAGTTTTTGTTCAATACTGACTTGATGGCAAAAATCTTCCCTAGCTTTGCTCAGGGTTTAACACCTTTCTTCACTTTGAACTGGGGTGCTTATTCAGATTTCTTGACTTTCAAGGGAGGCTTGAATCCTCAAACTGGCTCTTTGTGGCTAACTGACCAAGCTCACCATCACTTAGCCCTAGCGGTTATGTTCATTGTGGCTGGTCATATGTATCGCACCAACTTTGGTATTGGTCATAGCATGAAAGAAATGCTAGATGCTCATAGCGGCGATACTGTGATGTTTGGTAGCCATAAAGGTTTGTATGAGATTTTGACCAGCTCTTGGCACGCTCAATTAGCTGTCAACCTAGCGATCGGTGGTTCTGTAAGCATCATCACTGCTCAGCATATGTATGCTATGCCAGCATATCCTTACATTGCTACTAGCTATGCAACCCAAGTCTCCTTATTCACACATCACATGTGGATTGGCGGTTTCATGATTTGTGGAGCTGCTGCTCATGCTGGTATTTTCATGGTTCGCGATTACGATCCTGCTAAAAACGTTGATAACGCTTTAGATCGTATGCTTCGTGCTCGTGATGCCATCATTTCTCACCTGAACTGGGTATGTATTTTCCTTGGTTTCCATAGCTTTGGTCTTTACATCCACAACGACACTATGCGTGCATTGGGTCGTCCTCAAGATATGTTCTCCGACACCGCAATTCAGTTAAAGCCTGTATTCGCTAACTGGATTCAAGGTTTACATGCAGCCGCAGCGGGTGCAACAGCCCCCTATGCAGGCGCTAGTGTTAGCCCCATCTTCGGTGGAGATACTGTAGTTGTCGGCGGTAAGGTTGCTGCTGCTCACATGGCTCTTGGTACTGCAGACTTCTTGGTACATCACATTCATGCGTTTACCATCCATGTCACTGTATTGATCCTCTTGAAGGGTGTTCTTTACGCTCGTAGCTCTCGCTTGATTCCAGATAAGGCTGAACTTGGTTTCCGCTTCCCTTGCGACGGTCCTGGCCGTGGTGGCACATGTCAAGTTTCGGCATGGGATCATGTATTCCTCGGCTTATTCTGGATGTACAACTGTATTTCCGTTGTTATCTTCCACTTCTCTTGGAAAATGCAGTCCGATATTTTCGGTACTGTTGATGCAAGCGGCACAATCACCAATATGGCTGGTGGTAACTTTGCACAGAGTGCATTGACCATCAATGGTTGGTTGCGTGACTTCTTGTGGGCGCAAGCTTCTAACGTAATTCAATCCTACGGTTCGGCATTGTCGGCTTACGGTTTGATTTTCTTGGGTGCTCACTTTATCTGGGCTTTCAGCCTCATGTTCCTGTTCAGTGGTCGTGGCTACTGGCAAGAATTGATCGAGTCAATTGTTTGGGCACACAACAAGCTCAACGTTGCTCCAGCTATCTCTCCTCGCGCTTTGAGCATTACTCAAGGTCGTGCAGTAGGTCTAGCTCACTACCTCTTAGGTGGAATTGCCACAACTTGGGCATTCTTCCTAGCCCGTTACGGTGCACTTGGCTAATATTAACGGAGAAATTGAAGTAATTATGGCAACGAAATTTCCTAAGTTTAGCCAGGCTCTCGCACAGGATCCAACAACCCGTCGGATCTGGTATGCGATCGCCACAGCGAACGATTTTGAAAGTCACGATGGTGTTACCGAAGAAAGTCTTTACCAAAAGATTTTTGCTTCACACTTCGGACATTTGGCAATCATCTTCCTGTGGACATCTGGCAACCTGTTTCACGTAGCGTGGCAGGGTAACTTCGAGCAATGGATTAAGAATCCTCTCACTACACGTCCCATTGCTCACGCGATTTGGGATCCTCACTTTGGTAAGGCAGCAGTTGAAGCATTCACACAAACTGATGTTGCTGGTCCTGTAAATATCGCTCTTTCTGGTGTTTACCACTGGTGGTACACCATCGGTATGCGTACCAATGCAGAGCTATTCACTGGCGCAATCTGGATGCTGGTATTCGCATCAATCCTGCTTTTTGCAGGTTGGTTGCATCTACAGCCCAGTTTCCGTCCTAGCCTTTCTTGGTTCAAGAATGCTGAATCTCGACTAAACCACCACTTGGCTGGTTTGTTCGGAGCTAGCTCTTTAGCTTGGACTGGTCACATGGTTCACGTTGCGATTCCTGAGTCTCGCGGTATCCATGTCGGTTGGGACAACTTCTTGAGCGTTCCTCCTCATCCAGCAGGGCTTGCGCCTTTCTTCACTGGCAACTGGGGCGTTTATGCTCAGGATCCTGATACTGCTGGTCATGTGTTTGGTACTGCTCAGGGCGCTGGTACAGCAATCCTGACCTTCCTTGGTGGTTTCCATCCTCAAACCGAGTCTCTTTGGTTGACTGACATTGCACATCACCACTTGGCGATCGCTGTATTGTTCATCGTCGCTGGCCACATGTATCGCACCAACTTTGGGATCGGTCACAGTATCAAAGAGATCCTTTCTGCACACAATCCTCCTAAGGGTACTCCTTTAGGTGGTGCGCTAGGGGCTGGTCACAAAGGCTTGTATGACACCGTTAACAACTCCTTACATTTTCAATTAGGTTTGGCTCTGGCTTCTTTAGGTGTAATCACCTCCTTGGTTGCCCAACACATGTACTCAATGCCTTCCTATGCGTTTATCGCTAAGGACTTCACCACTCAAGCGGCTCTATATACCCATCACCAATATATTGCTGGTTTCTTGATGGTCGGTGCATTTGCTCACGGTGCGATCTTCTTCGTCCGCGACTACGATCCCGAAGCTAACAAGGATAACGTGCTTGCCCGTATGCTTGAGCATAAGGAAGCAATTATCTCTCACCTTAGCTGGGTATCTCTTTTCTTAGGTTTCCACACCCTAGGCATCTACGTTCACAATGACGTAATGCAAGCTTTCGGTACTCCTGAAAAGCAAATCTTGATTGAGCCTGTATTTGCTCAATGGGTTCAAGCGGCTCAAGGTAAAGCTCTTTACGGCTTTGATGTATTACTCTCAAATGTAGCTAGCATTCCTGCTAACACTGGCGCTGCTTACCTTCCTGGTTGGTTGGCTGGTATCAACTCTGATAGTAACTCCTTGTTCCTCACAATCGGACCTGGCGACTTCTTAGTTCACCATGCGATCGCTCTAGGTCTACACACCACCACCTTGATCTTGGTTAAGGGTGCTTTGGATGCTCGTGGATCTAAGCTTATGCCAGACAAGAAAGACTTTGGCTATAGCTTCCCTTGCGACGGTCCTGGTCGTGGCGGTACTTGCGATATCTCGGCATGGGATTCCTTCTACCTCGCTATGTTCTGGATGTTGAATACCATCGGTTGGACAACCTTCTACTGGCACTGGAAACACCTCGGTGTATGGCAAGGTAACGTTGCTCAGTTCAACGAATCCTCTGTCACAATCATGGGTTGGCTCCGTGACTACCTATGGCTCAACTCTGCTCAGTTGATCAATGGCTACAACCCCTATGGCATGAACAATATCTCTGTTTGGGCTTGGATGTTCCTCTTCGGACACCTAGTCTGGGCAACTGGATTCATGTTCTTGATCTCTTGGCGTGGTTACTGGCAAGAATTGATCGAAACCCTCGTATGGGCGCACCAACGCACTCCTCTTGCAAGTTTGGTTCAGTGGAAAGACAAGCCTGTTGCTCTCTCCATCGTTCAAGCTCGTTTGGTTGGCTTGGCTCACTTCACGATTGGCTACATTGTCACCTATGCAGCCTTCCTGATTGCGTCTACCACAACAGCTTTCGGTTAATCTAGATTGCTAGTTAACTAAATAAAAAATCCCTCACAGCAATGTGGGGGATTTTTTATTTGGCGATCGCGTAAGTTATACCAAAGTACAAGATGGCGTATTTGTACTTTCAAAACCCTTACATGGTTTTTAATTCACGATACACTTCTGTGAATTGGTATTAATATCGAAATTAGAATAAAGTGAAATGAGCGGTCGCAGGAGAAATTTCAATGACTCAAGCAATTGTAAAAAAATCTTCGCTGTACGAGCTTGATCTTAATTTGTGGTTAGAAACAGCGATCGCCCAGTTAAAGAAGGGTGATTTGCAAAATCTGGATGTCGAAAATTTGATAGAGGAGTTAGAAGGTTTGGCGGGTAGAGATAGGCGTGAGCTAAAAAATAGGCTGACTACACTTATTGAACATCTTCTCAAGCGCTGTTACGTTAGGAGCGAGTATGACTATGCAGGATGGCAAACAACAATTGTGAGAACACGTATCAAAATTAGAGACATTCTCCGACAGTCGCCTAGTTTAAAAAAATATGTAAATAGTCCCGAACTGTTTCAACAATCCTTTGAGGATGCCTTATTTATTGTTAGATCGGAAGTAGGTTATAAGGCTGTTAAATTTCCTGATAGTTGGGAATTTAATCAAGATATTGAGTCAATGCTTAGTGTGGATTTTTGGGAATAAGGGTAGATCATGTAATTGCTGAAAAGCATGGAGGCATAACCTGCGTATTTGGAGCTATATGACCAAGGAAAAAAGTCTCGTTATGCGAAGATTTTCCCTATTCTTTGTTAATATTTCCAGATCTTACCCAGCCTTCTTCTTTAGTATTTTCGTTTCTAACATATAACCATTCGCGATCTGGAGTTTCTCTAATTACAGCAACTCTGGTATTGAAGTCTGCACCACCAACATTACGTGCAGACTGAGTAGGATCAGCACGAAACACTAAACCAATACTAGCGTTAACTTTGCCTTGGTACTTTGCATCATTTTCTTTCGGCTTAGTTTTAACCGTTGGCTGTGCTATTGGCTGTGCCTTAATAGCAATGATCGGTGATTTGGGAGCAGGTACAGCTTTGAGATCATTAGCAAAAACAGGTCTTTGCGGACTTTTTCGGTAGGGCAAAACGATGTAGTACCAGCCAACCGTCAATATTGAGGCAATAAGTCCCAAACTAAACGCTAAACTTACACTGGATTTTGCAGTCTCTGGAAATCTCATTATCAAATCACTAGCTAACCAAAATGGATGATTGGTTGAATAGATTACCTTAAGTTCTCCAAATTTAACAGAGATTTTTTAAGGAGAAAAAATAAAGGGAATGACCAGCATTCCCTTTGTTTTTAAATTACGGTTTCTAAGTTAATCAACCCATCATTACTAACCCATGCAATCTGAGAAATCCTACGCGATCGCGCGTGGTCTCGGACAGCATCCTCAGTCCGAAACTCTAGCTCTAACTCGATCGCCTCAATATTAGGATCTTGTCGCAAAAGTGCAGCATGAGCGAAGGCAAATTGCATTGCATCGGCAGTTTTAGCAACTACTAGGCAGTTAGAGGTGGGGAGAGTCTGAGGTAACCGCGATTGTAGAGCTTGTTGTAAGTCCTCAAGATTGAGGCAAAAGCCAATGCTGGGGTAGCTAACATTTTGCGAATGATAAACCCCAAGGAGGTGATCATAGCGTCCACCTTGAGCAACCACATAATTATTACAAGCGACTTCAAAAACGATCCCTGTGTAATAGTCAAAGGTTTGCATGAAGCTAAGATCAAGAATCAGGCGATCACTTGAAGGTAGTCCCGTACTTTCCCAGAGATCAATTAATGACTTAAGGTAATTAATTTCACCTGTTAATCCAGAAGTCCATGTACTGCTCGACAGGCGACTCAGCACATCTTTGGGCTTGCCTCGCAGATCAATCAGTTCGAGGGCATAGCTTTTGACATCGGTGGGTAAGTCCATATTTTGCAGCGTAATGCGATCAAGACTGGCTAGGGCTTGCCGAACTTTGGCTCGATATTGCTCTGGCAGTAAGTCTAGCAATGCACCCGTCAATCTGGCATCACCAAGAATA
This sequence comes from Pseudanabaena sp., assembly GCA_046081205.1. Classification (GTDB taxonomy): domain Bacteria; phylum Cyanobacteriota; class Cyanobacteriia; order Pseudanabaenales; family Pseudanabaenaceae; genus Pseudanabaena. The sequence goes on from JBJTVM010000341.1 coordinate 10,547, forward strand.
ATTTGCCAGTCTTGCAGTTCTACACGATCAAGGCTTTCAGCCAAGAGCAGTAAGATCTCCCCATCGGCAAGTAACCCCGATGCACCTAATAATTCTACGCCTGCTTGAAAGGATTCCTCAGAAGTGTTATTGGCTCTGCGCCGAAATACATTGGCGTTGTAATAGAGTCGCTGTGGACAGGTTGCCACATTTTGCCCCAAACGAGCAGAGTAGGCTCTGGCGATCGAGGCAGTAAATTCGGGGCGCAATCCTAAAATATCAATGCTGCTACTATGCACTTGAATCACAGATTTAGGATCAACGGCTCCACCTGCGGTCAGCGATCGCAAATGTTCGACAGTAGGGGTAATGATGCGTTGATAGCCCCACGACTGAAAAACTTGTTGAATGCGGCTCTCGATCCAACTCTTTTGAGCAACGTCCAGGGGAAGTAAGTCTTTTGCGCCAGTTGGCAGTTGATGCACCATACAATTCTCTCAGTCTTCGTCTTTTATCGTACCGTGAATCCTTACCGATATTAGGCGATCGCTTTTTTTGTAGATATGTTCAGTCATGTTAACGTCAGTTCGACGAACGCGCAAAATG
>JBJTVM010000342.1:0-6062 GCA_046081205.1 Pseudanabaena sp.
CGCGAAGCGCCGCCCTACACTATTGTTTTATGTCCTAACGAAAATGGCGACAGCTATATTACACATCACGGTATATTTAGCTAAAGATACAATCATCCTCGCTATGTTAGAAACTTCGCATTATTGGATTGTCAATGTACGGATTCCGAATTGTTTTATCGATAGAGAGATTATTGGGCAAAATTTAGAAACTAGCCTCACGCCAACATTGCAACGCGATCGCCTATTTCCTTGTCATCTCGAAATTCGGAATGGTCAAATAACAGATATTTTGCCTAACTCGCAAATTTCACAAATCCCGACTGAAAGCTTACCAATTATTGATGGGAAGCAGGGAATACTGATTCCTTGCTTTGCCGATTTACATACCCACCTTGATAAAGGGCATATGTGGGAACGTAATCCGAATTTAGATGGCACATTTCAAGGCGCACTCAAAGGCGTTTATCGAGATTGCACAGAGCAGGGCAATTGGAACTATGACGACCTCTATCGCCGCATGGAGTTTAGTCTGAAATGTAGTTACGCCCACGGCACAAAGGCAATCAGGACGCATTTAGATTGTCCACCGCATCAGGTGCAAACAACATTGCAAGTTTTTCAAGAATTGCGTGAAAAATGGAAGGAGAAAATCCCCCTTCAAGCTGTGTCATTAGTGCAACTTCCCTATTTTGCAACTGCGGAAGGAGAAAAATTTGCTGATGCGATCGCCGACTTAGGTTGCATTCTTGGAGGCATTGCCCATATGGCTCCAGAGCTAGATGAGCATTTAGATCGGATTTTTGTCTTAGCTGCCGAACGGAACCTCAGTCTTGATTTTCATGCTGATGAAAATAATGACCCTGAGTCACGCACCTTGCATCATATTGCCGAAGCAGGTTTAAGAAATAATTTTAGTTCGCAAATAGTCTGTGGACATTGCTGTAGTTTGGCAGTGCAAAATGAAGATATAGCCAACGCCACGATCGCCCTTGTCAAAGAAGCAAATATCGGCATCGTTAGTTTACCGATGTGCAACCTGTATTTACAGGATCGCGTTGCAGCACGCACTCCTCGCTGGCGTGGGGTGACGCTAGTGCGTGAACTTGATGCAGCAGGTGTAACCGTGGCGCTAGCCAGTGATAATTGCCGCGATCCTTTTTATGGGTTTGGCGATCATGATCTATTGGAGGTTTTCAGCATGGGAACAAAAATTTCGCATTTAGATACACCCTATGACAACTGGATCGAGTCAGTTACTTCGCGACCTGCGGCTTTGATGGGCTTACCCGATGTTGGTAAGATGGGGATTGGACAAGTCGCAGATTTGGTTCTATTCAAAGCACGAAGCTATAATGAGTTGCTTTCTCGACACCAAGGCGATCGCACTGTATTTAGAAATGGCATAGTGATCGATACGACTCTGCCCGACTATGCAGAACTTGATGATTTGATATAGTCGGCGCTTTGCGCCAACTATGCTAACGATAAATTAAAAACCATGAAAAACCTTTCTAGTAAACAATTTAACTACCGTCTTTCGATTCCAGAGCCAGAAAATCATCTATTAGAAGTTGAACTAGCGATCGCTGATTGGCAAGCTGAATTTATCGATCTGAAGTTGCCAGTCTGGACACCTGGTTCTTATTTAGTGCGTGAATATGCCAAACATCTGCAAGATTTTGAGGCAAATGATGCGTCGGGAGCACCTCTATCATGGCAAAAAATCAGCAAAAATCATTGGCAGATAAAATGTATTAGTAGCAGCGATCGCCCCAATAATCCGATTATTAATTCAACCATCAAGATTCGTTATCGCATCTTCTGTAATGAGTTAACCGTCCGTACTAATCACATTGATCGCACCCATGCCTTTTTGACTGGTGCAGCCGTATTTATGTATGTAACCGACCATCAGCAGCAACCCTATATAGTCGAGATTGGTAAGATTAAAGATAATTGGCAAATTGCGACAGCTTTACCAGCACTTGAGAATGCTACTAGTACTTTCTATGCCAAGGATTTTGACACTCTAGTTGATAGTCCTTTGGAAATTGGGATACATCAACGCTATGAATTCACAGTTCTAGATAAGCCCCATAGCTTTGTCGTCTGGGGACAACATAATGCGGATATGCAACGTGTTGTTAAAGATGCGGCAGCGATCATCGCCGTAGAAGCGGAAATATTTGGAGGATTGCCCTACGATCGCTATGACTTTATCGTTCATGCTGCCAATGGATTTGGCGGACTAGAGCATAAAAATAGCACTGTCCTGCTCTACAACCGTTTAGGCTTTCGTAAGCAAGAGAGCTATTTCCAATTTATGAATCTCGTCGCCCATGAGTTTTTTCATACTTGGAATGTAAAACGGATTCGTCCTAAAGCCCTAGAAAAATTTGATTACGACAATGAGAATTATACAAATTCACTTTGGTTTAGCGAAGGAACTACCAGTTATTATGACCAAATTTTCCCACTACGGGCTGGGCTTTATGATGCTAAGCATTATCTCAAACTACTCAGCAAAGCCATTACTCGTCTCCAAACAACTTTTGGGCGCAATGTGCAATCCCTCTATGACTCTAGTTTTGACACATGGATTAAGCTCTACCGTCCCGATCCAAATACCCACAACAACCAAATTTCCTATTACCTGAAAGGGGAATTAATATCACTGCTACTGGATTTACTAATTCGTTCTAAAACTAATAATCTACGATCGCTTGATCGGGTTATGCAGATTATGTGGCAACGCTTTGGGAAAGAAGAAATTGGCTTTAGCGAAGCGGAACTCCATGAAGTCATCGAGACAGTAGCAGGTGCTGACCTATCGAATTTCTGGAATGATTATCTCTACGGCACTAAAGAACTGGACTATAACTATTACCTTGAACCTTTCGGGCTAGAATTACGCACATCTCACCAAGACATTCCCTTTACGGGGATGACATTGAAATCTAAAAATGGGCTTGCGGAAGTTGAGAAAGTTGAGTTTGGCTCACCTGCCCAAAAAGCTGGGATTAGCACAGGTGACATGATAATCGCGATCGCAGGAATTCGAGTCACAGCAGAAAACTTTAGCGATCGTCTCCGCGATTACGGATCTGGTGAAACAATCACCGTTACGACTTTCCAGCAAGACTTGTTAAATACGGTTGAAGTTACTTTACAAGATCCCATCTGCAACCATTTTGATCTAGTCCAAATTACCAATCCTTCACCCAACCAAGAGCTAAACCTGAGATTGTGGTTAAGCATCGAATCATAAAGAAGGGATTCGGTGCTTTGCGCCGATCCTCTTCTTTATGATTCAATTTTATTTGGCTTAGTTACCCCTTGAGATCTTAACAAAGTCTCAATTTCTTCGGCTGGCAAAGCTTTATAGAAAAAGTAACCTTGGATTTGATCGCAGCCAAGCGATCGCAATATATCCACCTGCTCGCTCGTTTCCACACCTTCAGCTATCACATTCAAATTCAAACTATGAGCTAAATTAATAATTGAAGCTACAATTGTCCGATCATGTGAGCTGTGAGTCACGTATTCAATAAAAATACGGTCAATTTTGAGCGTATCAATGGGCAAATTTTTCAGATAACTCAGAGACGAGTAACCAGTTCCAAAATCATCAATTGACAACTGAATGCCCATTTGACGGAACTCATTTAACAAGGCAATTTTTTCTTCCACATTATCCATCATGATCCCTTCAGTAATTTCTAGTTCTAGAAAATGCGGATCAAGACTTGTTTCTTCCAGAATTTGTTGTAAACAGGATAGAAAGTCCTTTTGCTGAAGCTGCTTGATTGACAAATTTACACCAACTTGAATTGGCGGTAGTCCCTTATCCTGCCATGCGATCGCCTGTAAACAAGTTTGTCGCAATACCCAAGCTCCGATCGCTGTAATTAGTCCAGTTTCCTCAGCAAGGGGAATAAATTGATTCGGTGGAATTGTCCCTAAAGAAACATGTTTCCAACGCAGCAATACTTCCAAACCCACAATTTTGCCAGTGCAAAGATCGATTTGCGGTTGATAATAAGTAAGTAATTCATTATTTTCTAGCGCTCTTCGCAGATTGTTTTCCATCGACAATCGCTGAAAACTCTGCTCTTGCATATTCGGAACGTAGAACTGAAAACTATTCTGTCCTTCAGCTTTAGCTCGATACATAGCCATATCGGCATTCCGAATTAGTCCATCAACTTCAGTATGATGATCTGGATAAATACTTGCACCAATACAGGTGGTGAGATGCAGCTCATGACCATCACAGTTAAAAGGTAAAGTCAAAGCTTGAATCATCGCTTCAGCAAATTGAACAACAGCATCCGTAGAACGAATCTCCATAGCCACGATCGCAAATTCGTCAGCACCCCAACGCACTATTAAATCACCCCGCTTCAGCAAATTCTTGAGGCGATCACTCACAGCTTTTAGCAACAAATCACCAACGCCATGTCCTAGAGAGTCATTAATTAACTTAAAGCGATCTATATCTAAAAATAAAACAGCAAATTTTTGTTCTTTGTATTCTAATTTGTTGATAACTGCAAGTAAATGTTCATGTAAATATTTTCGATTTGGCAAACCTGTTAACGTGTCATGATGACTTTGGTAGGCGATAATCGCTTCTGCTTGTCTTTGTTTGGTAACGTCAGCTATGTGGATACGAATGACTTCATTCCAAGGCATAAAATGAATGATTTCTTCAAATACCATTTCATTGATCATCACCTCTCGTACAAAGTATTTGCGGTTAGGATTAGCCAATGGGACTAACTGAGCCAACAGTTCTTGAAGTAATGGGTGATCAATTCGCATCTCTTCAAGATTAGGAAATTGAGATAAAGCCGCAGGATTAAGATATAAGATGTTGCCAACGAGATTTAACTCAACAATTGGTTGTGGGTCTAACTCAGGTGAGGAAATGAATTGGTTAACAGTCTTATGAATATGGGCTGATATATCTTGATCGGCAATGGACTGTAAAGGAGAAAAACGGAGTAGCTCAGTCTCATCAAAGAGCGAATCATTTCGATGAGGATAGCTGCTTTTAGTGATTTGATTTTGAGAAATATTACTTTTCGGAATGTTAGTAATTGCACTGATTACCTGAAAAACAGCCTTAGTATCTTTACTAAATCGAATTTCGTCCCCGTGGGATAATATATGCGAAAATCTCTTCTTGCCATTAATCAAGATTCCATTTGTACTGCGTTTTCCCTCTATACTGCCGTCAATTATTCGGAAAAAGCATGAAGACTTCTTAGAAGTTACAGCTAATAAAGTCGCATGTTGGCGAGATACAAGATTAGACCGTAGAATAATCGAATTACCCAAGCTTCGTCCCAATGAATAAGTCATATTATTCAAGAGAAAATTGCGAAAACCTTGTGGATCTTCAACCGTAAGTACGTGATGAAGCATCTCTTTGATTTCAAGAGTGGATGACTCTTCTGGTCTCACCTGAATAATTTCCCTTTACAACTAGCTTTAAGTATTTGCAGTTATATAAACTATTACATCTCTGTTAAAAGTATCATTAACCGATAGTTTTAACAAAGATTCGCATTTCAATTGAGTGAAAAATGCTCTAAGTGCATGTATTTCTAATCTAAGAATTTCTTTACTTTTGAAGATTACTAGTCTTAAGGATATTAAGTCTAATTATATAAATTTATGAGTTAAAAACAGTCATCTAGCCTACGATTATAGACTTGATCACGCTAGTGAAGTATAGGTTAGTTTCTCCGCCATATTTGGAGAAACTAACCTATCTATGTAGCCTGCTTGCGTGAAAAGTGCTATATAGCCTTGATCAGGCTAGCTAGTTCACCGCCGAAGGTGGTGAACTAGCCTACATACCTCGCTTGCATGAAAAACGCTGTAATACCAATTCACAGAAGTGTGGCTACACTTCTGTGAATTAAAACCCAAACCCTTACAGGGTTTTGAAAGCACAAAATCGCGTAGCCATTTTGTGCTTTGGTATAAAATGCTGATATTAGTGGCGCATTAGCAAGAATGTCAGAAACATGTAGAACATGGACGGAAGTTCAGCAAACATTTCAGAAAAT
>JBJTVM010000343.1:0-6647 GCA_046081205.1 Pseudanabaena sp.
AAAAGATGAGTAGCGGCGCAAAGCGCCGCCACTCCTCTTTTGGGTTTTATGTCCTAAGCAAAACTTGCGTTGCTATAGAAGCTATTGCTATTTATATTGAAGCAAACCTAAAAACCAAGAGAGAGTTGCGGTTTGCCGCAACTCTCTCTATATAAGCTTTGGCTATAGAGGACTTAAACCACTTTGCTGAAGTAAGTTAAATGAGTCTTTGAAGATCATCACTACGCCTAAGCCGAGCAGGATTACTAATCCGCCTTGCATGACATTATTTTGTAATTCTTCAGGTAAAGGCTTGCCACCGCGCAAAGCTTCAATGAGTAAAAACACTAACTGACCACCATCAAGGGCTGGCAAAGGCAAAATGTTAATGATTGCAAGGTTAATACTAATGATCGCTGTGAAGTCAAATAGCGCAGCCGCATCTGACTTGACTAATTCCGAACCCATCGCCACGATCGCTACTGGGCCCGATAGTTGTGAAGCCGTATTTTGGAAATTAGTAGCCAATTGTTTTAAGCCTTGAACCGTCATCAACACTAAGCGCTCAAAACTCTGAGTGGCGTTATCGAAAGCTTCCCCAATATTATGTATGGAACGTCGGTGGGGTTTGCCTGTGAAGTCTAATCTCACGCCGATACGACCTTTCCCTGATTCGCCATCGGGCAAGATTGGAAATTCCAGCAATTTGCCGTCACGCATCACTTGCAAGTCAACGTTTTGATTAGCATTTTTGGAAATCAAAGTTTGAAAGCGATCAAGGGTAGTTAAGCTTGTGTCAAATTTTGTGCCATTTGCGGATAAGACGATATCACCAGCTTTTAAGCCTGAAACGGCGGCAGGTGCATTTGGATCAAGGATTTTTGTAATTCTTACTCCAGGTTGATCGACTGTACCGATGCCAACACTAATGGTCATCACCAATAAAACTAGGTAAGCAAAGACAAAATTGGCGATGACACCTGCGCTGATTACGATCGCTCGATCCATAATTGGACGATTTCTCATTAAGTTGGGATCATCCGCAGGAATGTTGCTCTCTTCATCATCATCGGGAAAGCCAACATAACCACCAAGGGGAATAGCTCGCAGTGCATACTCTGTTTGTTTGCCTTGATATTTCCACAACACGGGACCAAATCCAATCGAAAATCGATTGACATGAATGCCCTGTACACGGGCAGCCATAAAGTGACCGAGTTCGTGAACCAAAATCAGAATCGCAAGAACGGCCATGGCGGGCAATGCTGACATAATCTTCGCTCTAATAGTTGAGAATTTCTTAGAATTTTAATGTTGTAGGCAATACATCAATGATTGCTCAAGGATTGCTTAGTTTGCGATCGTAGCACAACGAAAATGTCAAATGCTTGACAAAGTTTTTTGTGCTTTACCAAACCAAAAGGAATGTCAAGACCCTATAAGCCTAAATACTTTTTTAATTATTGGATGAGTTGTATTACAAAAACTTATGTTAAGATTAGTATACATACGTAATGAATCATTTCATTTGATTAATTTTTATTAACCTTTTATTAACTAGGTGCGTCGAAATGAACAATAATACTCCCATTGCTGCTGCTATCTCTCGCCTAGTTTTAAGCTCAGATTCAGCACCTGTATCGCTGACGCAGGGTGCATTGTTACTCCTGAGAGTTGTTTTAGGTACGGTCATGGTACATCACGGATTCGATAAGCTTGATGATATATCTGATTTTGCTGAGTCCTATGTAGCAGCTATTGGCATCCCATTTCCTATCTTTTTTGCCTACTGTGCAGCAATTACTGAAGTAGTTGCTTCTCCACTACTAGCCTTAGGTTTTTTAACTAGACCAGCCGCTTTAGGACTGTTTGCAACTATGCTAGTAGCCAACTATCATCATATTTTGACCAGTGGATTCTTCATCCCATCGTTAGAATTGTCATTACTGTACGCTGCATCCTTTGCATTTTTTGCCATTTATGGCGGCGGCAAATATGCGATCGATACGCTGATTACTAAGGCTTTAGATAAGTTTTTGTTAGGTTCTGCTGAAGTTGACGCGATCGCTCAGCCTGCAAAAGTGACTATTAATAATAAGTAGACCCTTGACTAAACAAGAAAAAGGAACGCAAACCGTGCTTTTTTCTTGTTTAAACATTTCTATAATAAAAACTAGGTGATACAAAACACTTGGTTATTGATCGACTGTAGATTTTTGACTATCTTTGACTGTTATTTGTAGGCTTTTATTTTTACAAAAGCGATCGCAAATTAGATCTTTAGTGATTGCCTCGATTTATAGGAATTGTATTTTATACTACGGTTTGTTATAAATAAATTAGTCAATAACATCCTCAAATTAATATCTTAAACCTACTAAAACTCATGGTAAGTAAGTATTAATTCTCGTTTCAGATTTTGTAGCAATCATCGATCAAACTCACTACAAGAAATTTTTTGAAAAACACTGCAAGGCAATACTTTCAAAAAATACATCAACCTTTAATAATTTGTAGAATCACATTTCAAAGGGATATCCTACCGCAAATCAAAAAAACTATAAATGATATAGGATAACCATAAGTTTTGGTTTAAATTCAAATTGCTGCTGTTTGCTGTGAAGGCGTAAATATTTTCAAGATCACTGATTAATTGAAGATGACTACGCTAGAATATATGCGGATGAGTATTTCTAGATCGCATGTTTGTTTTCAGTATTGACATTTGTCTTCTGTTTCATCGTGTAAGTTTTCTTTCCGAAATCTCTATCTCTACACATATCTGATTGTTGAAGCAAGTATTATGTCTATTTATGTTGGTAATCTCTCCTACGAGGTTACAGAAGATGATTTGAAAGCCGTATTTACAGAATATGGCAAAATCACCCGCGTTCATCTACCAATTGATCGTGAGTCTGGTCGTCCACGCGGTTTCGCTTTTGTGGAAATGACTGATGAAAAGGAAGAAGACGCAGCGATCGAAGCACTAGATGAGGCTGAATGGATGGGGCGTTCGCTCAAGGTTAACAAGGCTAAACCTCGCGAAAGCTCTGATTCCTATGGTGGTAACCGAGGCGGTTTCAAGGGCGGCGGTCGTCCTTCTGGCGGTCGTCGTTACTAAAAAAATAAATAAAAAAAGCAGGTGCAATGCACCGCTTTTAGTTGTTAAAAAGGGGGCGCAAAGCGCCCCCTTTTTAACTTGTGATTTTAGATTTGTGAATTAATGGCGCGGCGTAAAGCTGAACCATCGCCAATAATTCCTAAATTTTGAATAACTTGATTTTTTCTAGCTTCTTCGAGCTTGTTAAGGTCGTTATAGTTAACCCAAGCAATGCAATCAACTGGGCAGGTATCGATCGCCTCCTGCACTAATTCTTCTTCATCACCATCTTGGGCAATTACTCTAGCGCGTCCATAGTCTTCTTCTAAAAAGAAGGTGCTGCTGGCAGTATGGGCACAATGACCACAACCAATACAGACTGTTTCATCCACAAATACAGCATTTTGCCGCAAATCTCCGCCAAGTTCGGGTTCAAAGCCAGAGCGATCACTTACCTCTGACTCTGAACTGGTTATCATCGCTATTTCTGTAGGAGAATTATCCATTCCAACGTTGGAGAACGAGACGTACTGAGCCATCTTCGCGGACTTGCTGCTCCGCTAGGTTAAATCCTTGTTGAGTTGATTCACCCATAACTGTGGCGATCGCGTAGCCTTGTGTGACTTTGCGTAAGAAGCTCTCGACAGTCCAAGGCTGTTGCCAAAATTGCATATCAGCAACTAGGGCATACTCAGAACCATTCCACTGGAAGCCAACATCGTAACCATTTGCTTGCTCAATTACCACTTCCGCCGATGTGGTTGCGCCTTCATGTCCGCGCATGGGAGAATCTCCAGATTTCCAGTTGATTCCTAAATCAGTGAGGGCTTTTTGCAAAGGCTCAAGACTGCGGATTTGGGTTTTTACTTGGCTAAAATGTGACATAGGGGGTATCCTGACTACGACTAGGTGGCTAATGGACGAAATTTTTATATAAATAAAATGAAACGTTGGATTATCTGTGTTTTATTGCCATTGGCTAAAGCTGGAAGCGTCCATATCTGACACACGATCATGTTGCGTAGCCGACTGAGATGAGAATTGCTGTTGAGCAAAGTTTTCGGATGTTAACTCTCGATGAGCTACGATACCAAGCTTTGCTTCGATCGCGGATGTCACCTCAGCACAACTAGAACCGACAATGCCTGTGACGCGCTCCTCGACTCGTCCATCTGGGTAAATAATGAATTCCAGAGTTTCCATGCTGGTTCTAGCTATTGGGTTACTAGACAGTTTGACGCAAAGTTTATAGAAACGTCAAGAAGCTAGCTGTGAAAATCAAAATGCTTTTCTAATACTTGTAGTAGAGCGATCGCAATGATTAGTAAGGATTTTCAGCTTTTTACAAACTAATTAAATTTGTTTTAAGTTTCTTGCTTGGAGCTAATTACCATCAAGACATGCCTTAAGGAATAGTCCTTTTCAAAGGGAAATTGCAGATCGAAGGCTTTGGCGATCACGTAAAGCACAAAACGACATATAGCCTTCATCAGGCTAGTAGAGTACAGGTTTGTTTCCCCGCCGAAGGCGGGGAAACAAACCTATGTACCTCGCTTGCTTGAAAAGCGCTATATACGCTTTCAAAAATATTTTTGATTCAATAAAAACATTTACACTTGAGTCTCCCATGAATAAAAACAAGGTCGTTACTTTCCTTGCTCTGATGTTTGTTAGCCTATGCGCGATCGCAGGATGTAGCTTCTTATCACCAACGATTGAACAAGGAAACACACCTACTAAAGCAAGTGTACCTAATGTTAAACAAGAGAATGTTCAATTAACAGTTTCGGCAGCAGCTAGCCTTAAGGAAGCCTTGAACGAAATTACACCTTTGTATAGCAAAGCAAAATCCAATGTTGCCATTCGCAATAACTTTGGAAGTTCAGGAGATTTACAACAACAAATCATTAATGGCGCTCCCGTTGATGTCTTTATTTCCGCCGCCGCCAAGCAAATGGATGAATTGCAAAAAAAGGACTTGATCATTGCTGATACTCGCCGTGATTTATTAAGTAATCGCCTAGTATTAATTGTGCCTACGGATAAAAGCGATGCTAGTGATCTGAAAGACTTAACTAAGGCGAATATCGAACGCATTGCGATCGGCGATCCTCGCAGTGTTCCTGTCGGTCAATATGCCGAACAAGCCCTGACAAAATTAGAACTACTTTCAGAGGTGCAATCCAAATTAGTCCTAGGCAATAACGTGCGCCAAGTACTCCAATTTGTGGAATCTGGCAATGCTCAAGCAGGAATTGTCTATGCAACCGATGCGAAAACTTCCACTAAGGTGAAAGTCGTCCAAGTCATTGATGCTAAACTTCATAAACCGATTGTCTATCTGATCGCAGTTTTACAAAAAAGTTCTAACCAACCGAGCGCTAAATCCTATCTAGAATTTCTGTCCAGCGAACCAGCCAAAACTATTTTCGAGAAATATGGATTCAGTACCCTTTGATTTCTCTCCATTTTGGATCTCTCTCAAGGTAGCAACTAATGCCATCTTTTTTACATTCTTTTTGGGAATTACAGCAGCTTATAGTCTTCTTGAATATCGCGGTAAATGGAAAGCCTTACTTGATAGCGTTTTCCTTGCGCCATTGGTTTTACCACCCACCGTCGTCGGCTTTCTCTTACTCCAATTATTTGGACAATATGGCTGGATAGGAAAGTTTTTACAAATCTTCCGTTTTAATATTATTTTCACTTGGTATGCAGGGGTAGTCGCAGCAGTCGTCGTCACCTTTCCGCTCATGTATAAAACTGCCCAAGGAGCCTTCGAGCAAGTGGATGGAAATTTACTCCGTGCCGCGAAAACCCTTGGCGCTTCAGATTTTCGAGTCTTCTGGCAAATAGCATTACCTCTTGCCTTCCCTGGAGTTTTAGCAGGCGCGGTGCTTGCCTTTGCCAGAGGCTTAGGCGAATTTGGTGCAACCCTGATGCTTGCAGGGAATATCCCCAAACAAACCACCACAATTCCCCTCGCTATTTATGCCGCCGTCGAAGCAGGCGCAAATCAAGAAGCTTGGCTATGGACAGGAATCATTTTGTCAATGTCTTTTTCGGCGATCGCGATTACTCATCTTTGGTCAAATAAAAGAGAACAGAGTCAGGAGAAAGGAAAAAGGAAAAAGGAAAAAGAAAAACTCGCCACTAATCATCAATCTCCAATTACCAATCTCCAATTACCAATCTCCAACCAAGGACTATGCATCCATATCACCAGGCAATTACCTGAGTTTGATTTGCAAATTGCTTTGCAATGTGTTGATCAATCTATCGGTATTTTGGGGGCATCAGGTACAGGTAAAAGTATGTTGCTCAAGTGTATTGCGGGGATGGAAACTCCCTCAAGTGGGCGGATTGTGATTAATGACAAGGTTTTATTTGATAGTGAGCAGAAAATCAATTTACCTAGTCGCGATCGCCATGTTGGTTTTTTATTTCAAAACTATGCGCTGTTTCCACATCTAACGGTCGCGACTAGGTAAATTGATTTTCTGCTCACTATCAAATAAAACCTTGTCATTAATCACAATCCGCCCACTTGAGGGAGTTTCCATCCCCG
>JBJTVM010000344.1:0-4030 GCA_046081205.1 Pseudanabaena sp.
CTCAGCTTTTCTTTTGCTGTTGTCTACTCCGTCGAACTCACGTTAATTTAGCGCGAAGCACTATGTGAAGCACGACAGCCCATGAAAACCTCTCACTTTGTCAACAAATCAAACCCAATAGGCAGTGCGAAGCACTGCCTATTGGGTTTGCAAAAACAATGCTTTGTGTAATGATCTTTGAGAGTTAAACGCAACTGCAACTTTTTGCACAAAACCTGTGAATCCTTGGCTCAGTTTGTTGCAGCAGCATCGCATTATCGCCGTTATACGTGCCGATAATGTCGTGACTGCAAGGGAAATGGCACTTGCCGCCGCCGCAGGTGGGATTAAGCTGATCGAAATTGCTTGGACTACTGATCGCGCCGAGTCCCTAATTCCTAAATTACAGCAGGAGTTACCTGATTGCAAAATCGGGACAGGCACGATTTTGGATATCGATAGTTTAGAAAGAGCGATTGGCTGTGGTTGTAGCTTTCTCTTTACCCCTCATACCAATCCTGAGCTAATTGCTAAAGGTGTCGAAAATAATATTCCTGTAATCGCTGGAGCGTTGACTCCGACGGAAATAGTTGCAGCTTGGCAAGCTGGAGCAGCCGCAGTTAAGGTTTTTCCGATTAAGGTAGTTGGTGGAATTGACTATCTAAAATGCTTACAGCCTGTGTTGCGCGATATTCCGTTAATTCCTACGGGCGGGATTACGATTCAAAATGCTGATCAATTTCTTGCCGCAGGGGCGATCGCGGTGGGCATTTCTAGCCATTTATTTTCACCAGAGGCGATCGCCGAAGATGACTGGACAACAATCATTGCGAGATCGCAAACACTCATTCAAAAAGTTCAACCTTTTCAAAACCAATAGCATGTTTTGCTTTGAACGACACATAAACCCAAAGAAGAGTTGCGTCGCAACTCTTCTTTGGGTTTTGCTTTAACATGACTAGCGACAGCTACAAAATTCATTTATGCAATACGCAGCATTAGGTTTAGATGTCGGCAGAAAGCGCATTGGTGTCGCAGGATGCGATCGCCTCGGTATATCAGTACATGGCATTACCACAATTACTCGTAAATCATGGGATGAAGACATGGCAATTCTGCGATCGCTAATAGTCGAGCGCGATATTGACATCCTTGTAATTGGACTGCCCTACAACATGGACGGCTCCCTCGGTCATCAAGCCAAACATGTCCAAAAATTTGCCAATGGTGCTGCGAAACAATTAGGTATCTCTGTGGAATTTGTCGATGAGCGGTTAACCTCCTATGAAGCTGAAGAAATGATGCGATCGCAGGGCATTTCCACAAGACATAACAAGGAAATGATTGATCGCAAAGCTGCTGCCCTAATCCTGCAACAATGGCTAGCATTAAAGCGTCAACCAATCCCATAGAAAAGTCTTGCAAAGCGATACTTTTCTATAAACTGTCCCCTTTGCTGTCATAATGCTTAAAAGCGCCAAAAGCCTTATACAAGAGGGTTTCTCTGAGCTAGTAGTGCTATAGGATACAAAACAGCAATCTATGGAAGGATCGACGATCGTACTTAAGGATGACGCAGGTAAGAGCTTGCCTTGCACTGTCGAAACCGCGTTTAAAGTGGACAGCACCGAATATTTGTTGCTGCAACCAGTAGACTTTTCCGTGCAAATCTTTGCATGGCAAGAAACCGATGACGAAGAAGAAACTGAATTAGTCGATGTCACCGAAGAGGAAATTGATCTAATTTTTCCAGTAGCTCAGGCGGTTTTAGCAGAACAAAATCTTTCACTAAAACGCTCGGCACATACATTGACGGTCGAAGGTGAATTACCTGAGCCAACTGAAGACGATATCATTGAGATCGATACCGAGGAAGATGGCAATTGTGGTGAATTTCAAGAGCTAGCCCATTTCTACTACGAAGAACAAGCTTTCTCTGTATTTACATCCCTCGATCCGCTGATGTTTATTGCTAAAGTAGGAGATGACGGTCAGCCTGAAGTCCTTACGCATGAAGAAATGGCAGCCCTTGAGCCTTATGTGGAGCAATATCTAGACCATGTCCTCAGCACAGAAGATGCCGAAGCAGAGTTCTAAATGGCTATTTTATGGTGTTGCCATTCCATTAACTATCCTTGTTACTGGTGTTGTCAGCAGTTCTTGGTGGATCTGGGCAAGTGCAGCACCTAGCAATTTTGGGGCAAAAATTCGATTAACGATATCGGATGGGATGCCTACACAAGCAATCGCTCAAGAGCTAGAATCAGCAGGTGTAATTCGCTCTGCCTTAGCTTTGCGTTTGTGGGTAACGTGGCAGTCTCTGCGAAATAGTGAGCCAGTAGCCTTGCGATCGGGAACCTATGACTTTGCCACAAATCAGTCATTGCCAGAAGTGGTAGCCCAAATCCAGACTGCCAAATCTTCAGAAGTAAGATTTACGATTCCTGAAGGTTGGTCGATCGCCCAGATGGCAAGTTTATTTGAGGAGCAGGGCTTTTTTGCGGCTAAGGATTTTGTGATTGCGGCTCAGCGTGTCAGTCCGAGGCGACGCACTTGGCTGCCTGAAGATATTCCTAGCCTAGAAGGATTTCTTTTTCCTGATACCTATCAAATCTTGCCTTCGGAAGCGACCCCTGATCGAATTATTGACTTGATGCTTAATCGCTTTGAAGAAGTAGCTTTACCGCTTTATCAAGAAAATCAGTCGGGTAAGCCGAAGGTCAAAGTCAGTCTGAAAGATTGGGTCACTCTGGCAAGTATTGTGGAAAAAGAAGCGGTAATTGAATCAGAGCGAAGGGTTATTTCTGGTGTGTTTTGGAATCGCATCAAAAAAAATATGCGTTTAGAGTCTGACCCTACAGTTGAATATGGCTTAAATATCCGCCAAACACCTGAAAATCCTCTTACCTTAGAGCAAGTACGTACTGACTCACCTTATAACACTTATTTAAATGAAGGTTTACCACCTGGGGCGATCGCTTCGGTTGGATTAGCTAGTCTTAAGGCAACTCTAGATCCAGCCACTACTGAGTACTTATTTTTTGTCGCTAAATTTGACGGCAGTCATGTATTTAGTCGTACTTTAGAAGAACATGAAAAAGCTTTGCAAGTGATTGATAAAAAAATTCAGCAAAAAACACCTAAACAGTAAAATATCTTGCTATTTGTGCGAAATACAGCGCTTTGTGCTGACTTAAAACCCAGAAAAAATTTTGAAAGTGGCGCTTTGCGCCACTTTCAAAATTTTTTCTGTATCCCTTAAAGCCCAGAAAGGCTGTATTTTACTAGAGCAATTAAGTTTGCTCAGATGTTCTAGCGCAAAGCGCTGTAAGATATTCTTAATTATTTAATTAACATTCTCAAGATATTTGTGAAAGCTTGGCAACTTATTGCTCCTGACCTAGTTTTGTCAGCACCGATTTACACGATCACACCGCAACTTATGGCAACCTATGGGTTACGTGGTTTGATTTTGGACGTAGACAATACATTAATTGGTGATGATGAAGCTGAAGTGTCAGAAGAAATTCGCCTTTGGGTAGAGTTAATGCGATCACAATATCCTATCTGGCTAGCGAGTAATAATTTTAGCGATCGCCGCATTCAGAGAGTTGCTGAAAGCTTGAATCTTCCCTATCGCAGTCGAGCTGGCAAACCCTCGCGCCGTGTGGTACGTCAAGTTTTTGAAGCGATGGAACTACCCGCTTCCCAAGTGGCGATGGTGGGAGATCGCCTATTTACGGATACGATCGTGGGGAACCGTTTGGGCTTATTTACCATTTTGGTGCAGCCACCTTGTGAAGAGATAGTGTTTAAACCATCGATATCCACCATATTTAAGGCGCGATCGAGTTTTCTCCGCAATTGGGAAATTTGGCTTGCTCGTAAGTCTGGCGTGAAGATCTAAAAAACAGAGGTTGCTAAGCAACCTCTGTTTTTTTAGTGAGTTCTATACCCAAAATATGAGTGGCGGGGGGAAGCGCCGCCACCCACACTTTGGGGTGGGGATAAAGAGGAGATCGGAAAAACACACGCCTCAACCCCAATCACA
>JBJTVM010000345.1:0-17689 GCA_046081205.1 Pseudanabaena sp.
ACTATATTATCCCAAACCAATGCCCCCGAAGAAACCCTAAGACAAGTAGCGAGACAAATCGAAAACATTGCCGATCAGCAACTCCAAAGTAACGTCGCCGCCTCGACCGCTATAATGTCTGGTATAGCCCTAAGCAAAGAAATCATCAAACGATTACTCAGGAGCGACATCATGAAAGAATCAGTAATTTATCAAGAAATATTACATGAAGGTTTAGCTGAAGGTGAGGCTAGAGGTTTAGCGAAAGGAAAAGCTGAAGGTTTAGCCAAAGGTAAAGCTGAAGAAAGAAATCAAATTGCTTTCAATATGCTGCGTTCTAATATTTCTGTAGATGTTGTAGCACAACTGACTGGACTGACCACTAAGCAAGTGCAGAAACTGCAAAAGCTACCTAATAAAAAATCTCAGAAGCCAAAAAAGTAATCGCGATCTCTAAAGGTAGAGGCAATTCATGAATTGCCTCTACCTTTGTAGTTTTTTGTGTCCTGATGATGGTGCAAATACTCCCTATAATCCATTACCGATCGCAAAGAATGCTGACCAGTAATAGGGATGATTGTAATCCTTTGTTTTAATCAGCGAAACTTGCGATCGCCGTAAAGATTCTGTAACCGTAATATTACCTTTTTGGAATTCGCGATAAAAAGCAGACATCAAAGCCTGTGTACCAGCATCATCAACCTTCCAAAGAGAAGCGATCGCCTGTTTTGCACCTGCCTTTTGGACTTGATAACCAAAGCCTAAGATCTCTACCCCATTGTCTAACTTACCTGTTCCAGTCTGGCAAGCACTGAGGACGATTAACTCCACATTAGGAATCTGCCAATCAGTAATTTCACTCAAACCAATTTTATCGCCATTGCCAAAAATAATGAAGGATTCTTCTGGCGTACCAATATTAAATTCGGCATGGGTGGCAAGGTGCAGAACATTGTAATTTTTGAGCCGAGATTCGATCGCTTGGCGGCTAAATTGTTCTTCGGTGAGTGTAGTTGAGTTTTGGAAAGAATTGGCGATCGCTTGGACTTCTTTGAGGGTTGCTGGCAATCCAGCCTGCCCAAATTTACGCTCATCACCTTTGCCACCAAATGCTCCAGCTAGAATACTGAGAGGGAGTTGGGGCTTAGCCACAAATTCACTGAGGCTGTAGGAGATGAGATTGCTAATGCGATACTTCTCTACTAGCCATTGCTTACCATCATAGAGTGCAGCGAGGGGAACATAACGTAATTGTCCATCGGGAGCATAGAGAATAGTTTGTGCCTTGACTTGAATGAGTTCCTTCTCGATAGGTTTAATCAATAAGTTATATAGTTCCAATGCAGGTGCGATCACATCCTCAGAACCCTCATCTAGCAATCCTGCTCTAAAATCAATGATCAATTCTTCGAGTTTAGCTTGAGATATTTTGCTAGTACGGCTAATCGGGAGATTGTTAGGAGAAAAGAGAATTAATTCTAGGCGATCGCTCAGAATTAGAGGATAAATTAAGACAACTCCTTGGGGTAGCTTTTGTAAATACTCAGGAACCTTTTTGATCTCTGACTTAGGCAGTTGTTGGATCTGTAGGTCTAGCTGTCGGTTAAGTTCAGGGATTTGCTCAAAGTTCGTTGCTAATAACTGTGAGCTAACTGCTTGCTCTGGTGCTAAAAGTCTAATTCCTTCGGCAGTTCGCTCATTCCCTCTGACATTTTTAAGATAGTCTTCTAGCTCTTGAATTTTGAGCAGGTCAATAATTTGTAAAGCTTCCATTACTCTTCCTTGCTGAAGCAGCAAATCAGCGAGACGACGGTAGGTTTGGGCTACGGTATTTAAGTAGGTCTTTTGTTCTTCTTTTCCTAAGCCCTTGATATCTTTGCGAATGGCCTCCGTAACGTTGATTGACTGCTTATAAAGGACGATCGCCGATTCGGGTTGCTCTTGATAGGCTAGCAAGGCTCCTAAATTATTGAGAATCTCTCTTTCGCCTGCACGATTGCCAATTTTTCTGGAGACTGCTAACGCTTTTTGGTAGAAGGCAAGGGACTCTTGCGGTTTTTTGAGCGCACTGTAGGCAACTCCTAGGTAGCTCAGGGCATTCCCTTCATCTTTACGATTACTAATTTGTTGAGCAATTTCTAGAGCTTTGACAAAGAAGTTGATGCTTTCTTGGTGCTTACCAAGATCGTTGTAAACCAGTCCCAAGTTATTGAGAGCAGTACCTTCGCCGCTACGATTACCGATTTGTCTAGCGATTATCAAGGCTTGCTGATAGGATTCCGCCGCCTTCTGATACTGTTTTAAACTGCGATAGGCGATGCCAAGATTGTTAAGGGTATTACCTTCACCACTGCGATCGCCAATGGTTTGAGCAATGGTTAAGGCGGGCTGAAAGAAGTCGATCGCTTTTTGGTATTGCCCCAAATTACTGTAGACCAATCCCAAATTGCTCAGCGTATTAGCTTCACCATTACGATCTCCAACTTGTTTTAAAACCGTTAGAGATTGCTGGTAAAAATTAATTGCTTTTTGGAACTGTCCTAAATAGTAATAATTTCCACCTAGATTTCCCAATATAGTTCCTTCACCATTGAGATCGCCAATCTCCTTGGCAATTGCTAGCGACTTTTCTTGGAAGTTGATCGCTTTGGCATAGTCGCCAATGCTGCTATAAACATTACCTAAATTCCCTAATGCCCCACCTTCACTACGGCGATCACCAATTTGTTTAGCAATTACTAGAGCCTGTTGATGAAATTCAATTGACTTTTGGTATTGACCAAGACTGCTATAGATCAACCCAATATTACTTAGAGAATTACCAACACCTTGGAAATCTCCGATACTCTTAGAAATTTCTACCGCCTGCTGATGAAATTCTAAGGCTTTTTGATATTGCCCTAAAGAGCCATAGGCAAGCCCCAAATTTCCCAAAGCATTGCCTTCTGCAAGCGTATTCTTATATTGCTTAGCGATCGCTAAAGCTTGTTCAAATAGTCCAATAGACTTTTGGTACTGCCCCAAAAAATAGTAGGCACTACCCATATTATTCAGGGTTGCGCTTTCAGCATTGCGATCGCCAAGTTGTTTTTGGATGCTCAAATCCTGTTGAAAAAAATCAATCGCTTTCTGATACTGACCTAGATTCACATAGGTATTACCTAAATTGTTAAGTGCAGATGATTGATTATAAAGATTGCCAATTTGCTTAGCGATCGCTAAGCCTTCCTCTAATGCGGTAATTGCCGACTGATATTGTCCCAAATTTTTGTAAGCTACCGCCAAATTAATGATGGTTGTGCTTTCACCAATTTGATCTTTAACCTGTTTAAAAATCACCAAAGACTGTTGATAGAGTTCAATCGCCCGTGGATATTTCTGTAACGAATAATAAGTAAGCCCTAGATTTGATAAAGCGTTGGCTTCACTTTGCCGATCGCATAATTCTTTAGAAACGCTAATGACCCGTTCATATAGGGAGATATTTTCTTGATATTTGCCTAGTGCTTGATAAATCCCAATTAATCCCCCTAGTGTGGTTCTTTCATTAGTGAGATCGCCGATTTGCTGCCGCAGAGTTAGGGCTTGTTTATAAAAGTCAATCGCTTTGTCGTACTGTCTCAAGGCGGCATAGGCAAGCCCCAAATTGTTATAGGAATTACTTTGCCCTTGGCGGTCGTTAATTTGTGTTCTGATTGCTAAAGACTGCTCATGAAAGGCGATCGCTTGGGGGTACTGTCCGAGATAGTTATGGGCTAGTCCGATGTTGCCGAGGAGCCGCGCTTCATCTATGGGACTTTTGAGCGCTCGAAATAATTCTAGGGACTTTTGCCAAGTGGCGATCGCCTCAGGATATTTCTTTTGGATATAAAGCTGGGTTCCTTGTTCTAGTAATTGTGTTGCTTGGGCTTTGCGATCGATGGTGGCTTGAGCAAAGCTGCGATCGCTAAAGGTAATCTGAACAGGAAGGCAAGCTAAAAAAGTAATTAAGGCAATTTGTCCTGCCGAACTCAGATGGTTATACATAAACAACAACTTTTTCCTGAATTAAAGCCAACTCAATGAACGCGCAAAATGGTAAAAATTGTTTTGCGATTTTTACCATTTTGCGCCATTTGCGCCGCGCTTCGCATGGCGCAAATGGCGCTATCGAACTCAAGATATTTTTAAGCAACTTTTAGGATCTTGGGCAACTAGGCAAGCCTGTCAAAAAGATGTAATAATTTGTAACGGAATTAACAAGCGATCGCATATATCTCGATCAACTCGATCAAAACTATGGAACCCGAAATAACGATTACGGAAACCGAAAACATAGAAACAATCAACGCGGAAGTAGTTGCCCCAGCCATAGAGGAAGAACTACACCGCCATGAATGTGGCGTATGTGGATATATATATGAACCATCCGTCGGCGATGCTAAGCGAAATATCCCTGCTGGCACAGCCTTTGAGAGCATCAGCGAAGATTGGCGTTGTCCCGTCTGCAACACTAAGAAAAAAGCCTTCTCAGATATTGGTCTTGCCGCCAAACCATCAGGCTTTACCGAAAACCTTGGCTATGGATTTGGTGTAAACGTCCTCACCCCGGGTCAAAAAAACTTACTTATATTTGGCTCTTTAGCCTTGGCGGTAGCATTCTTTATTAGTCTCTATGCCCTAGATTAGTTAACTCATTAGTAATTTTATTTAGCATTCCAACTTCATTATATTTGCCCAATTTTTATGAAAAAAAGCATAAAACGCTTCCTTAGCTCCTTTTCGATCTGTGTATTGCTCATTTGCCTAACATTATTTGGCAATATTCCTAGCGCCTTGGCAAGTACTGGTAGTTGGCACAAAGTTGATCTCCCCGTGCCGATTACTCCCCTCGATCTATGGTTTGACAGCTATGACCCAAACCATGGCTGGCTAGTTGGCACTGACGCAACTTTGCTCGAATCCACCGATGGCGGTAACACTTGGGAAGAGCGCAAACTTGATCTTGGGGATAGTATTTATCGATTCTCATCGATCAGTTTCTCTGGTAATGAAGGCTGGATTACAGGGCAGCCAGCACTCTTGCTACATACTACTGATAGTGGCAAATCTTGGTCACGCATTGGACTTAGCTCAAAGCTCCCTGGTGATCCCTTTGCGATCATTGCTCAAGGTAGCAACTCTGCGGAAATGGTTACTGATCTAGGTGCAATCTATAGCACTCAAGATGCTGGACAAAACTGGAGAGCCTTAGTTACGCAAGCGGTCGGTAATGCTCGTAACCTCTATCGCAGTGAAGATGGTCGTTATGTGGCGATATCAGCAAGTGGAAACTTTTATTCCACATGGCAACCAGGTGATATGACTTGGATTCAGCACAATCGTAATAGCTCTCGCCGTGTCCAGAACATGGGCTATACACCTGACAATCGCCTCTGGATGCTGAACCGTGGTGGACAAGTCCAATTTAGTGAAGTTGGGGAATTTGATACATGGGAGAAGAAGCAAACTCCTAAAGAAGGTGGTGGCTTTGGACTGCTAGATCTTGCCTATCAGGATGAGAATAATGTTTGGATCTCTGGTGGTAGTTCACGATTGCTCCATAGTGAAGATGGCGGCAAGACTTGGAAGCGCGATGAGTCGGCAGCTAATGTAGGCGCTAACCTCTATAAGATTTACTTTTTCTCTAGCGATCGCGGTTTTGTCGTCGGACAGAATGGCACATTACTCGCCTATTCTCCAGATTAAATAACAATCTACGTAAAAAAAGGGTTGAAGTACTTCGTACTTCAACCCTTTTTTATGCAGATATAGGCACTTGCTTCAGGAAAAATTGAGTGGCGGCGCTCCGCGCCGCCACTCAATTTTTGGTTTTTATACCAATTCACAGAAGTGTCGCCACGCTTCTGTGAACATGAATTCGATTTAGCCATTTGTGCCACGCTTCGCGCGGCGCAAATGGCGCAAAATGGCTACGCCATTTTGCGCTTTGATGTTATGCCCTAAGCAAAACTTGCTTTGCGATATATGTTCAATTTTGCCTTTCGATTAATGAGAACTAGAGCTAGATTTAGAAGCGTAAAAATTTCTAGCCCTTGAGCTGTATGGCAATTCCTCAACATTTGACCAAGATCGTTGCCACCATTGGACCTGCAAGCCGATCGCCTCAAGTCTTCCGCAAGATGGTAGAGATGGGTGTCAGAGTCGCAAGGCTAAACTTCTCCCACGGTAGCTATGCCGATCATGCCAAAACCATCACCATGATCCGTGAAGTATCAGAAGAGTTAGATATTCCGATTACGATTTTGCAAGATTTGCAAGGCCCCAAAATTCGGGTTGGAACTTTGCCTGATACAGGAATTAAGCTAATTGAGGGTGAATTTATCACACTCGTACCAATGGATCGGTTTCAGCAATCTGAGTCAATTTATGCCAATGCGATCGCTATTGATTATGCCTATATTGCTGAAGAGGCAACCATTGGCACACAGATTCTATTAGCTGATGGCATCTTTGAACTGATCGTCAGTGGACTTGAGGGTAATGCTGTCCATTGTGAAGTAGTCAAAGGTGGAATGCTCACTAGTCACAAAGGCGTAAACTTTCCTAGTTTGAATTTACGTTTGCCATCAATGACCGATAAGGATCGCCAAGATCTTGCCTTTGGCTTAGAACAAGGTGTGGACTGGATTTCACTCAGCTTTGTGAGACAAGCAGCCGATGTAAAACTGCTGAAAGATCTAATTACTGAATATGGAAAATCAGTATCGATTATTGCCAAAATCGAAAAGCCACAAGCGATCGCCAATCTGGAAGAAATTCTTACCGTTGTCGATGGGATTATGGTAGCGCGAGGTGACTTGGGCGTGGAAATGCCACCAGAACGAGTACCAATGATTCAAAAGCAGATTATTCAACGCTGTAATGAAAGTGGTATTCCTGTCATCACTGCTACCCAGATGTTAGAGAGCATGATTCAGAATCCGCGTCCCACTAGAGCCGAGGCGAGCGATGTCGCTAATGCAATTATGGATGGCACTGACGCAGTAATGCTTTCAGGCGAGTCGGCAGTGGGTGATTATCCTGTGCAAGCAGTGGAAATGATGACCAGAATCGCAGCAGAAGTCGAGAAAGAAGCTATTTTTAACAACTATCCTGCATCCAGAACCGATGAAGTTCATGCCATTAGTGAAGCTCTGCATGTGATTTCTGATGTGATTGATTTTCGTTGTATTGTTGCCTTCACAGCTACGGGTTATACTGCAATTCTGGCATCAAAGGAACGTCTCAAAACTCCAATTATTGCCATCACTCCCAACATTAATGTTTATCATCGTCTGAACTTAATTTGGGGAGTAAAGCCTTTGCTAGTCGATGAAGAGGTGAGTTCCTTTGAGATGGTGCTGCAACAGGTAGAGTCTTGTTTATTAGGTCGAAATATTGCGGCTAAAGGCGATCGCATTTTGATTGTTGGTGGTATTCCGATGGGCATACAGGGAGGAACTAACTTCCTGAAAATACATATTCTATAAAATCCGAAAAAGGGTTCGCATTGCGAACCCTTTTTCTTCATCTTCCTAAGGAATGGAGAGCATTTATCGCATCCGCGCATTTTTGAGTGTAAGCATCAAGAGTCTGGCGATCGCTTGTCTCAGGTGGTGGAATTAGCTTGCCAATCCTGACGGTGACAGGTTGAAATAACTTCGGGAACTTTGCTCCCTTTGGCAAAATTGTTTCCGTTCCCCAAATACTAATCGGTAAAAATGGAGCTTGAGTCTTTGCTGCAATCATCGCCGCCCCTAACTTTGGTTCCGTCACCCTGCCATCTAATGTGCGCGTACCTTGCAAAAAAATACCCGTCGCCCAACCCTTCTCAATGGAAGCGATCGCCGCTCTAATGGCAGCGCGATCGCCTGCTCCCCGCTTGACAGGATAAGCACCAAAGGCTTGAATTGCTTGCTTTAGAACGGGTACTTCAAATAATTCTTCCTTTGCCATAAACGCAACAGGACGACCCATACAACTACCAACAATCAGAGGATCGAAGTCGCTAGCATGATTACTAACGACGATCAGATTACCCTTGAGTGGCACGTTTTCAGCACCATAAATTCGCTCTTGATAAAACAAATATAGAATTGGTCTAACTACCAACCACTTGAACATTTTGTATAAGAGAGGATTTCCACCCTTATCTTTAACAATGTTAGTTTCATTGTTATTTACGTCAGATTTTTTTATTTCAGAGCTTTTATCGTTTTCCATTTAACAAGTTCCTATAACATTTCTATACCCAGCAAATTACAATCCGCGCTAAATAGGTAACCCCAAAGCACAACATGGCTACGCCATGTTGTGCTTTTAAAACCCTTACAGTGTTTGGGTTTTAATTCACAGAAGTATCGCCACACCTCTGTGAATTGGTATATAGCGGTTTTCAAATGAGTGCGTAGTCATTTGAAAACAAAAAACAAGCCCAGTAAGAGTTTTGAGTTTTCATTTTGCCTACGGCAAAATGAAAACTGCTATAAGTATGGGCGACTTGATGCGCCGTCCATACTTACAACTTAAATTTGCTGCCACTGTTCAGGCGTATAAGTTTTGAGCGATAGAGCATGAATCGTTGTTTGCATCTGATCCGCTAAAGCAGCATAAACCATGCGATGTTGTTGCATCATCGTTTTGCCAGCGAAACTAGTAGCAACCACGATCGCATCATAATGACCACTGCCAACTTGAGCATTCATCCGTCCTTGATGATGTTTATGCAAATCACTACGATCTTCAATTTCGACAATTGTTGCACCGATTTTTTCTTGCAAAATAGTTTTGATTGTTGCTGTTGCGTCCATGTTTTTGCTAAGGCAATGGTTTTATCTCAATTACTATATCGTTTTGCGCTTAAAACATAAAACCAACAAGATGAATGGCGGCGCGAAGCGCCGCCATTCATCTTGTTGGTTTTGAGGCGAAGCCCACACCACTTATATTCATTGGGATGGTCTTTGTAATGCAGCACCCCGCTGCGATCTAATGCTTTGCTCCGATCGCGGATCGACTTTTAGGTCAATTATTTGATGTTTATGGCGATCGACTAGAGGGAATTGGGCTTGCCAATTGCTAATGATATGAAAATAATTTTCGGCATCTTCTAAACAATATTCGTAGATTTCATTAAGAATTGTTTCATACCCTCTTTCTTTCCGTAATACCTTTACTCCATTCCGAAAAACATAGTATCCCTTAATTCTTTTATAAATAGGAATTTCTAAATAAGCAAATAAATTATTTAAACCTTGATTAAGGTCTGTACGTTGAATAACTCTTTGAATAATCCTTTGTAAATCTAGGATTTTAATACTATCAACTTTAGGAACAAAATCTAGATCATTAATTCTTTGACGTAAGCAAAACATATCACTGGTCGATAGCCCATAACCGATGAAATATTTACCCTGTAAACTTTGCAAGTCATTTAAAATATCTTGGATTATCTTCTTTTCTTGGGTACTGGATTCGATAAATTGAATTTTTATGTATTGTTCGTTACTATCTTCTAAAATGCGTGTGAGCGTGTAACCAAATATTTTTTGTACCGTACCATTCTTCTGAAAATCGCGACACCATTCTAAGTCTAAAAAAACAAGATCGTAGATTGAGCCATCATAAAAGTTGTTAGTATATTGACTTGAAAGCTTGAGTTCCCTTTTATACATAGAGTTTGGCTTAAAAGTTGGCTGGCAAATCTATTGATTTGTTTGATTTGCTGGGTGCTGTACCTATACATCCTAACTGTAATCTTTGATTTTATACCAAAGCACAAAATGACTACGCCATTTTATGCCTTCAAAACCGTTATAGGGTTTGTTTTTTAATTCACAGAAATGTCGCCACACTTCTGTGAATTGGTATTAGATTTCAAAGTTAAATCCATTTTGTTTTAATTGTAAGTATTTAGTCTCATCAAACTCATAAAGTTTTGCAGCACGATGGGCGACATTGTGTTCGACCTTTCCTGTATCAATTAGCAAGTCCATGCCAAGAATTTTTTTACGGAAGTTACGTTTGTCTAAGGGGCGAGCTAATACCGTTTCATAGAGTTTTTGGAGTTGTGACAGCGTAAAGTTTTTAGGTAATAACTCAAAGCCAATAGGCTCATAACGAATTTTGTTGCGTAATCTCGCGATCGCCATTTGCAAGATCTGGGCATGGTCAAAGGCTAAAGGAGGAATTTTCGAGATGGCAAACCAATCCGCCTCACGCGCATCAGTGGATGCTTGAATCTTTTGCTCAACTAAATTAATCAATGCATAATAGGCAACCGTAACCACGCGATCGCGTGGATCACGCCGCAAAGCTCCAAAGGTATATAACTGCTCTAGATAAACATCCTTTATCCCTGTTTCCTCTTGTAATTCTCGCAAAGCAGCGGATTCAAGAGGCTCATCAATCCGTACAAACCCACCTGGAATCGCCCATTGCCCTTGAAATGGTGGAATATTACGTTGAATCAGCATAACTTTGAGCTCTTGCTGAGCATCGAGCCCAAATACGATACAGTCCACAGTGAGAGCAGGCCGTGGGTATTCATAATTATACATTTAGTCAATTTTTCCTTTTTCCTTTGAACTTTTTCCTTGATCATACTTGACATAGTGTAAAAGTGACACTATATTGGTTTGTGTAGTTTATACACTATAACGTCATGCAAGAACAAGTAGACCTTTCCAACATGCGATCACCGCAAATTTCTGATTTAGCAGATGAAAATTTGTCAAATCAGTTTGAATATGCCTGCGGTTCAATTATTGGGCGTAACCATGTTCTGGCTGGCAAAAATAATCAGGATGCGTTGCGAATTGTCATACAAGATCAATGTATGACGGCTGTAGTGTGTGATGGTTGTGGTAGTGGCAAGCATAGTGAAGTTGGGGCAAAGCTCGGTACACGGATGGTGACTGATGCGATCGCCGATTTGCTGCATCAAGGATTAGCAATATCTGAGCCAGATTTCTGGCATATTCTCAAAATTAAGCTCTTACAGAAAATAAAGACTTTTGTAGAGATCTCGACTAATGAGGCTCAAGAATCGGTCATGGAATTTGTGAATAACTATCTACTATTTACAATTGTGGGCTTAGTTATTACACCTAGCGAAACATTTGCTTTCTCCATGGGAGATGGTGCGATCGCGATTAATGGCAAACTTACGCAAATTCCCGCCTATCCCGATAACGCTCCACCCTATCTCGCCTATGGCTTGTATCAACCTGAAGCAGTAAGTTTTGAGATTCGCGATCGCATGGCTACTTCAGAATTAGAATCCATTCTAATTGCTACAGATGGAATTGATGATTTGGTCGCTGTTGAAGAAGTTAGTCAATTCTGGCAAGAAGATCTTTACTTCAAAAATCCTGATGCCATAAGACGCAAGTTAGCTATGTTAAATCGTGAAGAATCTAAACCAGATTGGCAGAAACGAGAAATGGTTAAGCGATCGGGCGTACTTTCTGATGATACGAGTGTAGTAGTAGTGAGAAGATCCTCACCCCCAGCCCCTCTCCCATAGAGAGCAAAAATACTTTTTACTTTTACCTTTTTACTTTTTACTTGAAAACCCATGCTAGGCACAATTGTCGGTGATATCGTCGGTTCTATTTATGAGTTTAATAATCATCGCTCAAAAAAATTCCCTCTATTCAGTGGAGGATGTGACTTTACCGATGACACAGTGTTAACTGTAGCGGTAGCTGATTGTTTAATCAATCAAGGCAATTATGCCGAATACATCAAAAACTATGCTCGTAAATACCCCAACCGTGGCTATGGTGGACGTTTTGCCCAATGGATACGTTTTGAGAGTATGGAGCCATACAATAGCTGGGGTAATGGCTCAGCAATGCGAGTTAGCGCTGTAGGATTTGCTTTTGATGACTTAGAAATGGTGATGCAGGAAGCTAAGCGATCGGCGGAAGTTACCCATAATCATCTTGAAGGAATTAAGGGAGCACAAGCAACGGCTATGGCTATCTTGATGGCGCGTCAAGGTCAGAGTAAAGAGCAAATAAAAGCAGTAATCGCCAAATCCTTTGGGTATAACTTAGATAGAACTGTAGACGAAATTCGTCCTGTTTATCAATTTAATGAATCCTGTCAAGAAACTGTTCCTGAAGCAATTATTGCTTTTTTAGAGTCAATTAGTTTTGAAGATGCCATTCGCAATGGCATTTCCCTTGGTGGTGATAGTGATACATTGACCTGTATTACAGGCGGTATAGCTGAAGCCTTTTATGGTGGCGTACCCAAAGATATTGCAGATAAAGCTTTAAGCTATTTACCAAAAGAAATGCGTGAAGTAGTTGAGGAATTTAGAGCGAGGTATAACTTATGTTAGGTGCGATCGCTGGTGATATGATCGGCTCGATTTACGAAGTCGTGCCGATGAAGCGGAAAGATTTTAAACTATTCTCCTTTGGTAGTCATTTTAGTGATGATACCGTTCTTACCTATGCTGTTGCGCATTCCATTCTCACAGGAACCAACTATGCAAGTAACTTCAAAAAATGCTTTTGGCGCTATCCTTTAGCTGGTTTTGGGCAAAGGTTTACTTGCTGGGCAGTGAGCAATCAGAAAGAAGGCTATAACAGTTGGGGTAACGGTGCGGCGATGCGAGTGAGCCCGATCGCATGGGCATACAATGATCTTGAGACTGTCTTAAAAGAAGCAGAACGCTGCACGGTAACTACTCATAATCATCCTGAAGGAATTAAGGGTGGACAGGCGACAGCATCAGCCATCTTTTTAGCTCGTAATGGCAAAACCAAGTCAGAAATTCGTGACTATATTGAACAAAATTTCAACTATGATTTGCGACGCACTATCGATGAAATCCGCCCCAATTATAAGTTTGAAGTTTCCTGTCAAAAAAGCGTTCCTGAAGCAATTATCGCCTTTTTAGAATCAACGGATTTTGAAGATGCAATTCGTAATGCTGTATCCCTCGGTGGTGATAGCGACACGATCGCCTGTATTACGGGCAGTATCGCTGAAGCCTTTTATGGTGGTGTGCCCCATGCGATCACCCAACCTGTTTGGAAAAAGTTAGATCGTCGTATTCGTCAGACTGTGACTGAGTTTAGAAAAGTTTATCAATTGCCTTAACGCATTGGAGCAAAATCATGGATATCTACCTCAATCAAAAACGGATTAAAGTTAATCCTAAAAATGCGATCGGCAAGGGTGGCGAAGCGGATATCTATGATCTCAAAAATGGCAAGGTTCTGAAACTATTCAAAACAGCCGATCACCCTGATTATCAGTTACTTCCTCAAGAACAATTAGCAGCTCAAGCCAGATTGTCGCTCCATCAGCAAAAGCTGCCAGCTTTCCCTCAAAATCTACCTACGAGAGTGATTAAACCTGAAACGTTAGCTACAGATCAACAGGGAATGATCTTGGGCTATGCGATGCCATTTTTGCAAAATACAGTATCACTTTTGAAATATAGCGATCGCAATTATCGCCAAACTAACGCGATCTCACAGCAAGTTGTAACAGACCTATTTCGCGATTTACTTGAGACCGTTCTCCAAATTCATCAAGCAAATGTGACGATTGGTGATTTTAATGATTTGAATTTATTAGTTTCCCAAAATCAAGTCCATCTCATTGATGCAGATTCTTTTCAGTTTGGACAATTTCCCTGTCAGGTATTTACGGCACGATTTGTTGATCCCTTATTGTGCGATCGCCATGCCAATCAACCGATCTTGACCAGTTCGCATAATCATAACTCCGATTGGTATGCTTTCACGGTGATGCTGATGCAGAGCCTTCTCTATGTCGATCCCTATGGTGGAGTATACAAGCCCAAATCGCAAGCATCGCAAATCCCTCACAGTGCTAGACCTTTGCATCGCGTTACCATTTTTCATCCCGATGTCCGCTATCCCAAACCTGCTATACCTTACAAAGTTCTATCCGATGATTTATTACAGCATTTCCATAATTGCTTTGAAAAAGATTGGCGTGGCGATTTTCCTAAGCCCCTGCTCCAGTCGATGCGCTGGACAAAGTGCAATCAATGCGGCATCGAACATTTAAAGAATACTTGCCCAGTTTGCACGCCTCTTGTAGCATTTCACCCCTCTAAGGGAGCGACAGGGGATGAGGGCAAACGCTGTAAAGTTATCTATATATTTCAAACCGAAGGGGTTATCCTGCAAGTCACTTTACAAAACAATTCTCTCAATTATCTCTATCACATTAACCACGAATTTAAACGCGAAGACAACGCAGTTTTATTGTCAGGAGATCTCGATGCTAAGATTCAATTCACCATCTTTGGGAAATCTACAGTCGTCACCAAACAAGGAAAAGCGATCACGATCGCTCAAGGACAGCCACAAGCGATCGCCGCCGAGCTAATCCGAGCTAATTCTTTCTCTCGCTATTGGATTGATCAAGGGCAATTACTCCGTGATGGCAAGCTAGGGAATGAATATATCGGTGATATCCTCGAAGGACAAACACAATTCTGGATTGGTGAAACCTTTGGTTTTGGCTTCTATCGCGCTGGTGCAATCAGTGTTGCTTTTACATTTGATGCTAAACGTGTTGGGATTTGCGATCGCGTAAATATTCCCCCCATTCAAGGCGAACTAATCGATGCCAATTGCGTCTTTAGCAATGACCTCTGTTGGTTCTGCACCATCACCCAAGAACAAGGTAATATGATGCATCGAGTTTCTGTACTGCGTCCTACAGGTGAGTTAGTTGCCACGATTGCCGCACCCAAAGGCAATCTCCCGTGGTTGACGAATATTCATGGATGCAGTGCGATCGCTAATTGGCTATTCGTTCCTACTGACGAAGGTATTGCGAGAGTTGAGGTGAATAATGGACAGATTATGATTACGAAAACCTTCCCCGAAACTGAACCCTACGTAGATAGTGGCTGTTCTTTAATCGTCGGTTCACAAGGTATCTATGTAATTCATGCACAGAAAATTTTGCAGTTACAATTATCCTAACATCCACTTTTTCCTTTTTCCTTTCTACTTTTTCCTTGAAACCCATGTCCTATAGCGAATTTACTCTAGAATCTGTTCAGACAGCCTTCGACCTCACGATCGCTGAACGTGCTAATTTACTGGATGACTCTCCCTTGGAGAAATCTAGCGAATTTCTTCAAGAACTTCTCAAAGAGTTTGCTCCTTTAGCACTTGCTATGAACACCGAAAAAGCGAGATCAGAGTTAATTATTGCACCGATTTTGGTAGAAGTTCGCAAAAAATATTTAGACAAAGCGAGTTTATTCTCAGGTGTAGAACTAAACATTGATCGAGACATTGGACTAAATGGAGTTTGTGATTTCCTATTAAGCCGATCGCCTTCACAACTAATGCTCAAAGCACCAGTTGTGGTAGTAGTGGAAGCAAAAAAGGAAAATATCAATGGCGCTTTAGGTCAATGTATCGCCGAAATGTGGGCAGCAAAGCTCTTTAATCATCAACATGAAAATGATATTTCTGTCATCTATGGAGCCGCCACCACTGGTAACGATTGGAAGTTTCTGAGACTATACGATCGCCTTGTCGAGATTGACTTAACCGAGTACCAACTCAGCAACATTGACAAAATCTTAGGTATTCTTTCTCTCTCTTTTCAATAACTTTAAAACTGGATAACTCTAATCATGACTACTCAAATTGTTACTCAACTTCCTATCCCTGCTTTCTTTGATCGCCACAAAGTTGGCTCAGTATGGCGCGTTCCCTATCAAGATCGCGCTAATCAAGCCGAAGCATGGGCAAAACAACATGGCATCGCACCTGCGGCAAAGGATCGTAAGAAAATTTGTTTGATGGCGATCGATGTGCAGAATACCTTTTGTATTCCTGATCATGAGCTATACGTTGGTGGTCGCTCTGGCACTGGTGCGATCGAGGATAATGTGCGGCTGTGTGAATTTATCTATCGCAATCTGCACCACATCAGCGAAATTGCACCCACAATGGATACTCATACCGCCATGCAAATCTTTCATCCCATCTTTTGGGTAAATGATGCAGGTGAACATCCGATTCCTAATGCGACATCGATTACTCTTGAAGATGTGCAGCAAGGTAAGTGGAAAGTAAACCCTGCGATCGCCTATAGTCTCGCCAAAGGTAACTACATGGCAATTCAGCGTCACGCTTTGCATTATGTGCAGAAACTCAACGATGAAGGCAAGTTTCCTCTAACGGTTTGGGCTTATCACTCGATGCTCGGTGGGATTGGTCACGCGCTAGTTTCATCTGTCGAAGAGGTGATGTTCTTTCACAATATTGCAAGGCACAGTCAGACTAATTTCGAGATTAAAGGCGGCAATCCTCTCACTGAGAACTATTCCGTATTGCGTCCTGAAGTGATGGATGGAGCCGATGGCAGACCGATCGCCCAGAAAAATACGCGCTTCTTGCAAAGGTTACTAGAATTTGATGCTGTCATCATTGCAGGGCAAGCCAAGAGCCATTGTGTAGCATGGACAATCCAAGACCTGCTCAGTGAAATTCTTGCCCATGACCCTAAACTGGCGAAGAAGGTCTATCTACTGGAAGATTGCACTTCACCTGTGGTAGTTCCTAATGTTGTGGACTACACCGATCAGGCAGATGCTGCCTTTCAGCGATTTGCTAATGCAGGAATGCACCTTGTCAAATCCACTGACGCAATGGAAACTTGGTCAGATCTTAACCTTGCTTAACTAGTTTTACGGCGCGAAGCGTCGTAAAACTCAATCAAATCCAGTTTTAGGAGGTGAATCCTATGATGAGTATCAATCTTGACTATGAAACAGAGAAATATCTAGTAGCAATTCTTGCTCAAGAAAACACAACTAGTTCAGAATTGATTGAGCGCTTACTTAGAGAATATTTAGAATCTATTCAGCCTAAGAAAGGATTCTTTGGACGCTTGTTATCCTCTTAATTATTGCTGTAGGGGCAGAGCATTACTACTACCATCTCTCTATTTTTAGATCATCTTCATACAGTAATGCTCTGCCCTAAACCTTGAAACGCAGGGATAATTTATCCATGAAGTCATGTTCTGCTTAAAAAAACACCACAGCTTAGGGACAAATTGTCTATGAAAAGCCGAGAGGGTTGAGCATTTGCAATCGAGATTTCTGTGGTGTTTTCAAAATTGCGGCGCAAATGCTCAACCCCTACAGATCAACAAATCAAATTCATATCACCAATCACCAATTACCAATTAC
Source organism: Pseudanabaena sp. (assembly GCA_046081205.1). Classification (GTDB taxonomy): domain Bacteria; phylum Cyanobacteriota; class Cyanobacteriia; order Pseudanabaenales; family Pseudanabaenaceae; genus Pseudanabaena. The sequence continues at coordinate 17,222 of JBJTVM010000345.1, forward strand.
CAAATAAAATGACAAACATCAACGATCTCTTTCAATCCGCCTTAGATGACGGAAGCCTTTCCAATGAATCTTTGCAGGCACTTACAGTTTATGACCTCGGCGCACAAATCCAAGCAGGGCTTGGCATTCATGTTGATGATGTCATGTCTAGCGAAGTCGTGCTAGTGACAATTATGCCCGATGATTCGGGATCGATTCAATACTCAGGTAATGCTCAGGCTGTGCGTGGCGGACATAACTCCGTCATTGATGCGCTCACATCTTCACAGCAACAAGACAATATTCTCATTCACAATCGTTATCTCAATGGCACGATTCTCTATCCTTACTGCCCGATCGCACAGGCAATTCGGATGGATGCCAAAAACTACACCCCCAATCAAGGTACGCCACTCTATGATCAGACAGTAGTGCTTTTAGGGACTGTATTAGCGAAGTCTCAAGAATTCTCGGATAATGGTGTGCCTG
>JBJTVM010000346.1:0-4568 GCA_046081205.1 Pseudanabaena sp.
GTTTCGTTATTTATTCATGAACGTGTGCGGTTGCCCTGTTCTTGGGTTTTAGTTTGTACTAGCTAACTCTTTTTTTGCTATATCATAGCAAATTTACTCATATACTTCTTTACCCAAATTAGAACCTGCTGGTACTTGGGAAAAGCCCTTGCCACAGACTATGTTTGAAGCTAGCAATATGAAACAGCCTCTACAGTAATACCGATTCACAAGTTTGCATCACTTTTGTGAATTGGTATTATCCATCTCCAAGGAGCATTAGAAATAGCGACGATTTTGCCATTAAAACCACAAAAGCTTTAGCGCAAGCATAAGCTTTTATGGTTTTAACAATCTAAAGTATGTTCCAATTCCCAAGGACTAATGCGAGTGCTGTAATCATTCCATTCGCTTTGCTTTAACTTGATATAGGACTCCACGAATTCTGAGCCTAAAGCATCGGGCAGAATTGTATTTGCTTGCAAACATCGCAGCGCATCCAAGAGATTAGCTGGTAGTTGTTTCACCTTGCCGAAGGGGATCGGATCGGTGTAGGAATTATTGTCATAGCGTTCACCTGCTTCGCGTTGGTGTTTGATGCCATCAAGCCCACTGGCAATCAGGGCAGCAGGGAGCAGATAGGGATTTGCGGCTCCATCGGCGAGACGGAACTCAAAACGACCTGCTTCGGGAATGCGAATCATGTGAGTGCGGTTGTTTCCTGTGTAGCTGATGGTGTTGGGCGACCATGTTGCACCAGAGTTGGTGACGGGCGCGTTAATCCGCTTGTAGGAATTGACGGTGGGATTGGTGAAGGTACAGACGGATTCGGCTGAATGCAATACGCCGCCAATAAACTGATAGGCTAGTTTGGATAGACCGAGTTCTCCTTTTGCGTCATCAAAGAGATTTGTACTTCCTTCTAAATTCCAAATAGAGAGATGCGTATGACAGCCGTTGCCCGTTAGATGCGGGAATGGTTTCGGCATAAAGGTGGCGCGGAATCCGTGCTTTTCGGCGATCGCTTTGACCATATATTTAAAAAAGGCATGGCGATCGGCTGTGACCAATGCGTCAGCATAAGTCCAATTCATCTCAAATTGACCATTAGCATCTTCGTGATCATTCTGATAGGCTCCCCAACCCATCGCTAACATCGCATCGCAAATTTCCGCAATGATATCGAAGCGGCGCATTAGGGCTTGTTGGTCGTAACAGGGCTTGCTAGCGCGATCGCTTAAATCAGAAATATCCGTACCATCAGCCAAGAGTAAAAAATATTCACACTCCACACCAGTTTTGACGCGATAGCCTAGGGCTTCTGCTTGGCTGAGGGCTTGCTTGAGGACATAACGTGGGGCTTGCTTGACGGGTTCGCCATTCATGTAGAGATCGGCTGGCATCCAGCCAATTTCGGGTTGCCAAGGTAAGGGGAAGAGACTAGTGCGATCGGGAATAGCGAAGATATCAGGATCGGCTGGTGTCATATCGAGCCATGCGGCGAATCCAGCAAATCCTGCTCCATTGGCTTCCATCGAGTCGATCGCTGCGGTTGGCACTAATTTAGCCCGTTGCACACCAAACAGGTCAGTGAAGGAAATGAGAAAGTAACGAATCCCTTTTTCTTGAGCAATTTCCGATAGAGCCTTAGTCATAATCCCGTAATCACAATGTTTATCTCTCAGCAAACGGGATTATCGCTCAAATTAAAATGCAGTCTCGTATCAATCTTGTCAATATTTGGGAGTCCTGAAAAGGAAAGGATTTATTTTAGTAAGGATGGGCGGCGCTAAGCGCCGCCCATCCTTACCTATAGCATTACCCAATATTTAGTTATTCGTTGGTATCAAAGCACTTATCAAGGGCTACGCCAACTTTTTGCTGAAATCGCAATCAATATTTAAGTTGTATTTACTATAATTGCTGTAAGACTAATATACAAATTTTAGATTTTGTCGTCTCTATTTTAGCTGTAAAACCATTGATACTCGAAATCCATGATTTTAATTGTTAGTAATTTATAAATTTAAAAACAAAAAAATATATTTGCAATTTTGGTAAAAATAACTATAATAGAGATATACACAAAACTACCTCCCTAAAGCCATGAGCGCGATCGCTGTCAATCCTGCTGTGAGTCTGAAATCCGATACTTTGAACATCGCTACAGATGAGTATGGATTGCTCACTGACCTTTACCAGCTGACGATGGGTGCTTGCTACGTGCAAGAAAAAGGCGATCGCAAGCGGGCTAGTTTTGAGTTATTTGTGCGTCGTCTTCCTGAAGGATTTGGTTATCTCATAGCTATGGGTATTACCCAAGTGGTGGAATACTTGCAAAACCTTAGTTTCACTGCCGATCAAATAGCAGCATTGCAAGCCACAGGAATCTTCGCTAAAGCAGATCGCCGCTTTTGGGAGTTATTAGCAAACTTCCGCTTTGAGGGCGATCTCTGGGCTGTACCAGAGGGAACAGCAATGTTTGCCAATGAGCCTTTCTTAAGGATTGAAGCTCCCCTTTGGCAAGCACAACTAGTTGAGACTTACCTCTTAAACACGATCAACTATCAAACCTTGATTGCCACTAGAGCCGCGAGAATGCGTGATGTAGCAGGCGATCGCATTACCCTCTTAGAATTTGGCACAAGACGCGCCTTCAGTCCCCAAGCTTCACTCTGGGCAGCTAGAGCCGCTCTCGCCGCAGGCATGGATGCCACTTCTAATGTATTGGCTGCGCTCAAACTCGGTAGACAACCAAGCGGCACGATGGCTCATGCGTTGGTTATGGCATTGAATGCAACGGAAGGAAGTGAATCTCAGGCCTTTAGTGCTTTCCATGAAGTTTTTCCTAATAGTCCTCTTCTCATCGATACATTCGACACGATCGCTGCAGCTCGTAGTCTTGCGGAAAAGGTCAAAGCTGGTGAGATGCAAGTAAAAGGGGTTCGCATTGATTCAGGTGATATTGCCGCAATTTCTAAGGAGGTAAAAGCCCTACTTCCTGATGCTGCGATCTTTGCCAGTGGCGATATTGACGAAGCCGAAATTATCCGTTTAAAAGCCTTAGGCGCACCCATTGATGGTTATGGTATTGGTACAAAGTTAGTTACAGGTGCGCCTGTAAATGGAGTTTATAAGTTGGTCGAAATCGATAATATTCCTGTTTCCAAAAAGTCAAGCGGCAAGCAATCGATCGCTAGTCGCAAGCAAGTCTGGCGCAGTTTCGAGAATGGTGTCATCACAGGCGATCGCCTCACCCATATTTCAGAGATTCCTAACTCCAGCGAACAACCTTTACTGGAATGCATCATGCACAATGGCGAATTATTGAAGCCTCTTGATGATTTAGATGTGATCGCTCAACGCACTCGTAAATCTGTGCAGTCCTTGCCTCAAGCAGTTCGCAATATTGCTAAGCCAGAGACAGTTCTGGTAAAAATTGACATAGCTTAGGAGCTATTCCGCAAACATTTTTGCCAAGTTCATATTGGCTAATTTGACCAATCTTTTCATCTAGCGAAACAGTCATGCAATGTATTGACATTGTATATACAAAGTCTTAGGATTATTTATGAAAAGGTGTTTCAGAGATTTTAGTTATGTCTACGCCATCTCAACAAACAACAGATCTGAATAAACCCGTAAGCAAAACTCGCGACCTGTCGATTAATCTGCGGATTAGTCAAAGCCAGCGAGACTTGATTGATCGTGCAGCATCATTGCAAGGAAAAAGCCGCTCGGAGTTTATGCTGGATTCCGCTTACCAGAAAGCACAGGACGTTCTACTTGATCGCTGTTTATTTGATGCCGATGAGCAGAGATTTCAACAATTTCTAGACCGTCTAGATGCGCCTGTTATACCCAACAAAAATCTGAGTCAGTTGCTCACTACTAAGGCTCCTTGGGATTAATCTGTGATGTCCGAATTGGAACAGGTTCTGAATCGACCAGAAAAACTGAACTCATCCCATCAACTCGGTCAATTTGACTGTGGAAATGTTCAACTCAATGACTGGCTGAAACGTCGAGCGCTCAAAAACGAATTGCAAGGTGCTTCGCGAACCTATGTTGTTGCAGTTGAGAATGTGGTTATTGCCTATTATTGTCTAGCGAATGGTGCGATCGCGCAGACAATCTCCACCGGCAAAGTCAAGCGAAATATGCCCGAGCCTATTCCTGTGATGATTATTGGGCGTTTGGCAGTTGATCAAAATTGGCAGGGTAAAAGAATTGGCAAAGCATTGCTCAGGGATGGGATACTTCGTACTTTACAGGCTGCTGAAATAGCGGGAATTAGAGCAATTTTAGTGGAAGCAATTTCTGAAGAGGCAAAGCTATTTTATGAGAAGTGCGGTTTCACAGTTTTGCCTATCGCGCCGATGACTTTGATGATTACAATTAATGATGCAATTTCATCTTTAACATAAATAAATTAAGCAATTTGGGATGTTACTAACTTGCCTTAAACTGGTAATAGAGAAACATCATCTATTTCCCTGTGTTAGACAATGATATTGCCTCAAAAAATGCTTTAACATCCATATATAGCTTTTCAGATAGACAACCCATCAAACTAGACTATGGAAAAA
>JBJTVM010000347.1:0-16664 GCA_046081205.1 Pseudanabaena sp.
GAAACGCCCCGCGATCGGACCGAGCAAGTTATCACCAACACCTGTATTTAGGCTGGCATTATTAGTGTAGGAATTAAGGTAATACAGTGCAAGATCGACAGTATCACTGGGTGTGAGAGCAAGTTGCACACCTGCAGTAAAAGGACCACCAGTTAAACCATTGTTTGGGTCAGAAGCTAACGCTGCCGCATAAACACCTTGTAAACTGATGTTATCGCTGATTTGCCAGTCAAAGCCAATACCAGCTTGTCCTGGGAAGTTGAGAATGGGATTGCGTTGAGCAAAGGCTGAGAGAGCACCTTGCCCCGCACTTTCATAACGATTTGGGCCACGAAATACGCTTGATGGAGCAACCCCTGCTGCACCCACAATCACCGCAAGATTATCACCCACTAGAAAGCGATAGGACAAATCACTCAATTGCAGTGAATTACCTGTATCCAACTCATATCCAAGGCGAGTGTAAGAATTGGTTAGAAAGTTATTGTTGGCAAAAAGTGTTGAAGCGGTGGAAGCATTCCCTGCTTGGATACCTGTTAACAAAAGACTACGATTGTCAAACTGGGTAACTAGGCTAAGTTGTAGGTTATAGCCAAAGGTAAGATTAGTCGCATCATCGATGGTGTTGCGTGTACCATCTCTTGGAGTGAGGCTGCCTGTATTTGGCAAACGGCTTTGCAGACCAAAAATAGCTTGACCAAACAGCTTTGTTGTAGTCGAGAATTGCTGAGCTTCAAGTTTGGTGGTTTTAGCGTCGAGAGAATCAACTCGACCGCGCAAAGTTGCAAGTTCTGTGGCAAATTCTTCTTGCAGTTTTTTCAACGTCGCGAGATCTTCTTGGCTAACTTTGTCAGCTAGCCCTGCGGAGATGATTTCGTTGATTTTGTCGAGACAAGCATTTAAACCTGCGGCAAATTCATAACGACTAGTAGCCTGTTTACCGCGAAAGGTACTGTCTGGATAGCCTGCGATGCAACCGTAGCGCTCAACGAGGGATTGTAATGCTGTAAAAGCCCAGTCTGTCGGTTTAACATCACTTAGTTGCGAAACTGAGGTAACGCTCTGAGCGTTAAGAATTGGATTGCTGCGATCGCTGGTTTTGACAGGTTTTGACTGTACCAATTCAGTATTAATTGCCCGAATAATTTCTGAATCAGTACTAGGATTGTTGGAAACTTGTAATGTCTGCGATTGAGTGGTTGTGGTGGCAGGTATGATCATTGGATCATTGCCAATTGACCGAACTAGTTCAGATTCATTTGTGGCGATCGCTGATTCCTTTTGAACTTCAGCCTGAGCATAGTTGGGGTGTAACGAACCAGCCATCAATGTTGATGCGATCGTTGTTGCTGTAAATACAACTAAATTGATCGAGTCACTAGCTCTGGGTTTGAGCATAAACATTTACAATCCTCACATGATCACTATATTTAAGTAGAAAGGCACAGTTCTACGAAAAGACGAATTTTTTTTCAATAGTTCCTTAACTATTGAAAAGATTTTTATGAATTTTTACAAGATCTGTATATTGAATTACTTAATTTGTACTAGATATGCCTCGTATTCCTAACCTAACCTACGATCGCGGAACCTTAATTCTCCATCCACCACCTAAAGGCAAAGCATGGATTGAATTTGCGACATGGGACGATCGCATTGAGAAATTTCGTATTCCTGCGAATCGTTATCGCAAGTTAATTTTGACTCTGCGCTCAGAAGGCATTGCCATCGAAGATAAGTCACGGGGATATCAAGAAGTGAACTTGATTTCTCACACCAAAATGGAACCCTACCCACATCAGAGTGAGGCTCTAGCCGCATGGCAGCGAGTCGGGAAATGTGGTGTAGTAGTTTTACCAACTGCCGCAGGTAAAACTTATTTAGCACAGTTAGCAATGCAAGCCACCAATCGCAGCACCTTAGTGATTGTGCCGACATTAGATCTGATGCATCAGTGGTATGCCCATTTATTAGCGGCGTTTCCTGATGTGGAAGTTGGTCTATTGGGAGGTGGTTCACGCGATCGCACAACAATTCTCGTTTCAACCTATGACAGTGCCGCGATTCAAGCGGAAGCTTTAGGCAATCTCTACGGATTGCTCGTGTTTGATGAATGTCACCATTTACCCACTGATTTTAATCGCGTGATTGCAGAATATGCGATCGCGCCCTATCGCCTCGGTTTAACTGCCACACCTGAGCGCAGTGATGGCAAACATGCCGATTTAGAACTTCTCATCGGGGAGGAAGTCTATCGTAAATCTGCTGAAGACTTAGCAGGTAAAGCTTTAGCCGAACATAAAATTGTGCAGATCAAGGTTTCTCTTTCAGCAAAAGAACGCGATCGCTATGATTCTCTAATTCAAAGTCGGAATCAGTTTTTAAAAGAATCAAAAATTTCCCTCGGTAGTCTCGAAGGCTGGCAAAGATTTGTCCAAGCAAGTGCGCGATCTCAAGCAGGTCGAAGAGCAATGCTTGCCCACCGTGAATCGAAAGAATTATCTTTAGGAACAGAATCAAAATTACGAGTCTTATCAGATTTACTAGCTCAACATTTTGGTGAAAGAATATTGATTTTTACCAATGATAACGCTACGGTCTATCGCATCTCACAGGAGTTATTGATCCCTGCCCTTACTCACCAAACTCCCGTGAAGGAACGCCACGAAATTCTAACGTTCTTTCGTGAGGGTAAATATAAGACGCTAGTTGCTTCTCATGTTTTAAATGAAGGTGTTGATGTACCTGATGCAAGGATTGCCATCCTCCTGTCAGGTACGGGTTCAGCCAGAGAATATATTCAACGTTTGGGGCGAGTGTTGCGGCGTGGTACTGAGGCAGGTAAGCAAGCAGTTCTCTATGAAGTGGTGACTGAGGATACCAGTGAAGTGAGGATCTCAGAAAGACGAAGGGGAATCGAGCGATCGCGTCCCGAACAAAAACAGGACAATGTTGTGCAAATAGGAATTAAGTACGACTCAGATATCCATAAACAGTCCCCAATCGCTGCTGAAATTTCCAATGATTACGACAAACAATAGAATGGGGCGCTTCGCGCCCCATTCTATTGTTTGCTTACTTTTAACGTTAATTCGACGAACGCGCAACATGGGAAAAATTGCAGAGCAATTTTTCCCATTTTGCGCCATTTGCACCGCACTTCGTGCGACGCAAATGGCTATATCGAACTCACGTTGCTTTTGCGGTTTACAACAATTACCGATCAAACGCGCTACAAGAAAAGTCCTGAAAACGTTGCTAAGTAACGTTTTCAGGACTTTTCTTAGGTTGGGGTTGAGTGCAAAGCGCTGTAAAAAACATGTATATATTTTTTGACGTAAGAAACCAGAAAAAATCGTATAAAATAAGTTAGACCGTAATCATTTGGTAGCCGTTATGGAACTTGCAGCATATATATATGATGCATGGGCATATGAACAAGCCAATCAAGGAAAAACAGATCGTAATCTGCTTACTTGTGATGAGCTTTGTGCTGACGAAGATCACGTAAATAAGTTTGATTGGGATTTTGCCACGATTAGAAAGCAAACTTATTTACTATCGGCGATCGCCTTTACCAGCCTTAGTGGCTTGGGATGGAGTTTAGCTCCTGCTATGGCTGCCCATGTATTAGAGCCCTCGGTGAATGTTGAGCCTTGGTGTAACAATTTGTATCTCTGCAATACCAGCTATATGTTGGAAGTCCAGACTTTGCTGGCTCAGCGTGGTTTTGCGGTAGGTGCGATTGATGGGGTCTATGGTCGTTATACCAAGCAAGCGGTGATTGACTTTCAAAAAACTCAACCCAATCTAGTTGCCGATGGTATTCCTGGGGAAAAAACCTTAGCTTTGTTGCGGAACTCATCAGTGAGCAAGCCTTTAGTCTCGCCACGCCCAAACCCAACTACGGGGATAAATCCTGCTGATAATCGATCATTGCCAAACCTGTCCCCAAGGAAATCCCTTGTGATTGTGCGATCAAACACAGATTCTTCCAGCAACTTGCAGCAGCCAGCGATAAGTGAAATTGGTAATTTGCAAATGCTTCTGAAACGAAGAGGATTTTATCAAGATGAAATCGATGGACAGTTGGGGCAAACTACAACTAATGCCGTACTGAAAGCACAAAAAGCTTATGCCTTAGCTCAAGATGGCTTTGTCGGTCCTTTAACTATTCGCGCCCTATTAGCTGGTGGCAACAATCTTCCCCTCACTCAGCCTGCTTTTCCCAGGTTGCCGACTTCTGAAGATGTTTTGGCAATCCAAACATTACTCAAGGAACGAGGTTTTTATGATGCGGATCTTAATGGTTTATACGATATGCAGACTAAGGCAGGTATTTTGAAGGCTCAACTTGCCTATGGGCAAGTTGCCACGGGTGACTTATCCACAGATGTACTGACAGCTCTCACATCTCAAAATCCTGCTCAGACTAATGTTCAAATCACTGCAAGTAGTGCAAATCAAATTGTTCAGCCAGTTCCAAATCCTAGCAGCACTCCGTTAGGAAATGGAACTCAAATTCCAACCTCTAGTCAAAATGTGCCAGCAGCTAAAAATTCTAATTCATCCTAAATATTCCAAATATTCAAATAAAAGTTGAGTCTCTTCTGTCAAGGGCTCCTGAGTTATCTCCTCAATCTCAAATCTTAATTCTTAATATCAAGAAGGTCTAATTATGGAACTCTTAGCATATATCCAAGAAGAATCTATCTACACCGATGATGCGATCGCCAATGATCGTAATGCAGTTTCCAAAGCATGGTTCAAGCAATTTACCACCAAGTCAGCAAAACTTAGTTTGAGTTTACTTCTGACAGGGACTACTCTCTTGGTTGGATTGGTTTCAACTTTAAATGTTTTAGCTGCTGAAGCTCCGTCATCAGACGTGAAGTATGTGCAATCACTACTAGCAAAAAATGGTTTTGACCCTGGGGCGATCGATGGTATATCAGGATCTTCAACTAAAAATGCCATTCTTCGCGCCCAAAAAGCCTTTGGACTTACTCCCGATGGCATTGTCGGTAGTAAAACGATCTCTGCCCTCGAAAGTGGTAAGTCTCCAGATGAGATTGCCACGAAAGGCGAAATTGCTGAGACTGTTGCTGTAAGTGAAGCTACCACCAGTGCCTCATCGACTGTCATGAATCTTCAGAAATTACTAGCCGATCGTGGTTTTTATAATGGTGCTGTTGATGGCATTATGGGAAGCCAGACTCGCTCAGCAATCGTTGCGGCTCAGAAAGCTTATAACCTAGTAGCCGACGGTGTTGCAGGCCCACAGACCTTAGCAGCGCTAGAGTCAGATAGTGGTAAATCTACAGCCTCCGCTACACCTATTAGCACCACAAACTCTACCAAGAGTGCAGAAGTCTCCAATTTGCAAGAATTGCTCAAAAAACGAGGTTTTTATAATGGTGCAGTAGATGGCATCATGGGTCCACAGACTCGTGCCGCGATCATTGCTGCTCAGAAAAACTATGGATTAGTCACCGATGGGATTGCAGGTGTTCAAACTATGGCCGCTCTTGAATCAGGAGCAAGCACTGTTAGTATTGCCAGCAAGAACGCGCCAGCATCCTCAACCACTACTGCGACGGCTGGGGATAAAAATGTTATAGAACTCCAGCAGTTGCTAGCCAAGCGTGGTTTTTACAATGGCGCGATCGATGGAATCCGAGGGGCGCAGACTAATGCAGCGATCGCTTCTGCCCAGAAAGCTTATGGCTTGACAACTGACGGAATTGCAGGCTCTCAAACTATTGCAGCACTGCAATCAGATGTCAGACCATCAGCCACCGTCACACCTGCAACTAACCCAGCAAAAAACAATGTATCTACGGCTAACGATGGTGGAGTTGCCAATTTACAAAACTTGCTGACTGATCGCGGATTTTACAATGGCCCAATTACAGGTTTTCTGGGACCACGTACTAGAGAGGCGATTATTGCTGCTCAAAAAGCCTATGGGTTAACAGCCGATGGTGTGGCTGGAGCAAGAACGATCGCCGCTCTAGAGGCAGGTGCGCCCAAGCAACAGATTGCTGTAGCTAATGTCACGCCAACAATTCGGGTGGAAACTAAACCACAAGTGGCTCCTCAACCAACGACTCAACCTCAAGCAGCAGCCACACCTCAACCTACAGTCCAAGCTACTCCTAAACCTTCTCCAGTAGCCCAACCCACCACACCCCCAGCGGCTCAGCCCACCACAGCAGCAGCAACAGCAAACACCCAAGTCTCAGAGTTGCAAAAATTACTGACTCAGAGAGGTTTCTACACTGGTAAGGTAGACGGTGTATTGAGTGGCGAAACTCGTAATGCGATTGTCAGAGCACAAAACTTTTATACGATTAGCCCTGCTGATGGCTCACCAAGCAATAAGCTAGTTGATAGTCTCACCAAAGATACATTCATTTCTGAAAGCAATTAAGTCAGGCAATTAAATCTAATGCGGTTTTGTAAACTTGCAATTAATTTAGGGGCGATCGCTGTTTTTGCAGCGATCGCCCTCTCTTTGCAATTTCCCAAACTTAATCAAAGGTTGAGTGGTCAAACTCTGGAGGAGACTCGTAAGGCAGTCAGAGAGGAAGAAGCACGCCTTAGTCTAATTCGCCAACTGCCCCCCCGCGGATTTGGCTTTAATAACATGATTGCTAACTTTGCATTTTTACAATTTTTGCAATACTTTGGTGATGATGTTGCGAGAAATACTCTGCAAACGGGATATGGTTTAAGCCCACTATATTTTGAAAATATTATTGCTCGAGATCCCAGATTTATTAAAAGCTACATATATATGTCAGCTAGTGTCTCCATGTTCGCAGGAGTTCCTAGCAAAGCGATCGAAATCTATAGTAAGGGTTTAAAATCTTTAAGTCCCGATCAACAGCCTAGTGCTTATACTGTATGGCGATATAAGGCAACGGATCAGCTATTGTTTTTGGGTGATGCTAAAGGCGCAAGATTTTCTTATCTTCAAGCTGCTGCATGGGCTGATAGAGCTAGCTTGTCAGGCAAAACACTGGTCGAAGACCCTAAGCTTGTCGCTGATATATCTCGCCAATCAGCTAAATGGTTAGAAAAGGAACAGGATTTAACTAAAGCGCAGATTGGCGCTTGGTCAGCAGTTTTACAAAATGCGACTGATAAAAAAACTGTGGAGATTATTGCTCAGGAGCTAGATAAACTGGGCATGAAGATTGAAATTAAAGATGGATTGCAAGTCATTGTACCGAAATAAAAAAAGGGGTGCGATGCACCCCTTTTTTCTAGTTCGCAGTCAACCACTTTTGAGCAGTTAATCGCTGAATCACACCAAATACAAGTAAATCAAGAGGGGCTTTACGTTCATCAATCAAAAATGGCTCAATTGTACTAGGCGATCGCCCAGCATCAGCACAGGAAAAAGCCTTCTGAGCATTGAGATCTGCTTTAGAAAAATAGACCGTAAACTGGCGTAGTCCTTGCGCCCAAACCCCATGTACTTGAGAATTGCCAAACTCCAATTGCAAATCATCTACACCTTGCTTCGCAAAGGCTTTGGTTAAAGCAGGTAGATAATGCTTATTGATAAATTCGTCAAAGGGTAATTCTTCGATCGCTGGAGGCTTCTCGGCTTTGGGTTTGGCGGCAGGTTTTACCTTTGGCTCTTCGGAAGTTGATGCAGTGGTTTCAGACATAGTTTTTGAGTATTGCTAAATTTTATATGGAGAATAAACAACGCTGCATGTCGTCTATATAGCGTTTTTCAATCAAGCGAGGTACCCAGGTTTGTTTCCCCGCCGAATGCGGGGAAACAAACCTGTACTTCACTAGCCTGATACAGGCTATATCTCTACTTGGCTTCAGTGTTGACGATCTGTGGTAAACCCATGCTGTAGTTAAGCGATCGATGATTGAGATTGTAAGTAACTTCACCCTCTTGTAATAGAGATCGCACAAAATGCTCTAAGTCTGAACCAATGCGTCGCAAATTGTAATCAGTTAGGTCTGCACCTTTATAATCTTCCACAAGCTGATCAAACTTGCGATATACCTTTTGCAGAGCGCCTTCTGTCCAGTTTAGTTCATTATCAGGATCGACATCTAGGGTAAGCATGTTTTCGCTATCGATAAGCTCATCATTCTGCTCCTCAACAATGGCAGCATAAATCTGAATATGGCGGGTTGTAGATTTGAGCGGCATAAAGGTTGTGACTTGGGTAAGTATTGAAGAACTAACTTTAGATTATTGCAAATTTTTAAGACTTATTTTTAACGTGAATTCGATATAACTATTTGTGCCTCGCTAAGCGCGGCGCAAATGGGGCAAAATGGTAAAAACCGCACTTTCACTTTTACTATTTTGCGCGTTCGCCGAATTGACCTTCAATAAAAAATAAGTGCGACTCAGAGAGCCGCACTTATTTTAACTAGCCAAATATTCTTGCATTCTGGTTTTGCGCTTGCGTAGATAGTCCATTGCTTGCCGCTCTAGTTGCCTTACCTGTTCACGGCTAAGATCCATCCGCTTGCTAATGCTAGCCAACGACATTTCCTGTCCATCATCAAGCCCGTAACGTAAAATCATTACTTGGCGTTGCTTTTCGGGTAACTCTTTAAGCAGGCTTTGAATATCCGTCCTTAGAGACTCGCGCTCTACATAATTATCAGGAGAACGTCCTGTATCTTCCAATAACTCAGCAAGTTCTGTATCTTGATTATCGCCAATGCGTAAGTCAAGAGAAATTGGCTGACGCGATAAGGATAAGCATTCACGGACTTGCTCAATTTTGATATTTAGCTCATAAGCAATTTCTGCTACCGTGGCAACTCGACCAAGATCTTGAGAAAGTTGGCGCTGAGCCTTTTTGATTTTGTTGAGCTTTTCAGTAATATGAACTGGCAAACGAATTGTCCGAGCTTGCTGAGCGATCGCCCTCGTAATTGCTTGACGAATCCACCAATAGGCATAGGTCGAGAATTTAAACCCCTTAGTCGGATCGAACTTATCTACAGCTCTCTCTAACCCTAAAGTTCCTTCTTGCACCAAGTCTAGAAGTTCTAAGTTCCGTTTTTGATATTTCTTCGCGACAGAGACTACTAAACGGAGGTTTGCCTCGATCATTTTGCGTTTGGCGCGTGTGCCAACGCGAATAAGGCTACGCAAAATCTCTGGCTCTAGCTCAACAGTTTCTGCCCACTCTTGCTCAGTTGGTAAGCGATCGCTATTTTGAGCAATCTTTTCTTGGACTTCAAACAGCACCATCATCTGCTGTACTTGCTTACCGTAGATAATCTCCTCTTCATTAGTAAGTAGAGGAATCTTCCCAATTTCATGCAAGTATGTGCGAACCATATCAGCAGACAGACCGACCTGCTTGTTAGCTTGCCTATCCACTGTCTTTGGCGTGGGTTGGGTCAATGATTCTTCAGACATATCGCTCCTACTTTTTTAAACTAAGCGTTTTCCAAGAGTGCTTCTTCAAGACTAGAAGTCTGATACTAAAGAAGACCGAGTAACTTTAAAATCCAAACTTGTGAGCTTGATAGCTTAAAATCACAATCTTTAATTTTTATAAAGTTGTTCTAATAATGTGTCATTTGCTTCAACGTTGATTTGTATAATACATGGTTAACCTTTTTATCTCTTGCGTCTGAAGTTACATATTATTACAAATTAACTAAAAAAGTCAAAGGACGGCTATCACTATCTCTCTAAAGATCTGTGTAGAATTTGACTAAGTATTTACACTCATTGTTTTAGGCGCTTCATGATTTTGATAGGATTGAGAATTCTCATCTGGTGTTGTTAATGTAATCAGGCAGCCTTAATGATAAGAAAAGGTTACAAACTAAAAATCAGAACATAACTAAAAATCAGAACCTAAAAAACAAATAACTATTTGAGTTACGTGTGTAACTACTTCTTTAGATTTAATAAATACCCAGAAATATAATTATTTACTTCTATTGAAGTTTAGAAAAAGCTGAAGCTCTGAATCTCTAAAATTGAAGCGTGTAACACCAATTTACACAAACTTAGAATAATAATGCCTGACTAACTTAACTGACAAAAACGCTTAGCTGGATTTTACTGGGTGCTGAACTAAATAGGACGGGGAGGATAGAGTATAGGTTCCCGACAACGCTAATTTAAAAATCAACCATACAACGTTTACTAAAGGGTGAGTTCCATAATACGAACTTCATGTTAATTATTCCCTGCGATCACATCTGCTTATCTTTAATTTTGCTTAAGAAACTTATATGAATTTATTTACAACTCCCAACCATCTGATCACTAAAACATAAGCATATGCTTTGCGATTAACTGTCTCAAATGCTGCATTTTAGAAATCGCACAATTTGCTAGTCCTCTAGCTTGTCATTATTGTTAAGGAAAATCTGCAAAATGCAATCACTCATCTGGGTGAAGTCAAGTATCAAAATCACTAATCTAAAGCCAATTTTTTGATGTTATTAATTGATTCGATGTAATTTTTTCCTGCGCCCTTTTGGAGTCATTACGTAAAATTAAAATCTCAATCAAAAAATTTAACGTAATTGTATGTTGTATGCGCTTGTCATCCGCAACACAAGTAATAAATTAGGGACTATTCAGGTTTTAAGGGATACTGAAGAAAATTTGAAAGTGGCGCTTTGCGCCATTTTCAAGTTTTCTTCTGGGTTTTCAGTCAGCGCAAGGCACTGTATCCGAAATATAAATCCGAAATATAAATATTTTTGTCGCGCGGGAACTTGTTATCCCAACTTCTCGACCTGAAACTTATAATTAAACTTTGGTAAAGTGATGTTGTCCTGTGCTGAAGCTATTAACGATAACTGGGATAATTACAACTAGGATGATTAGAACTATGACTTCAACGAAGACTCAAGTTAAAATAAATATCAAGAAAGCGATCGCTCTCAGCACAATCTGCATAGCGTCTGTCGCTAGTCCGACTTTTTTGGGGCATGAAGCAGTTGCACAATATAACTTAGGGTTACCAAAATCCGCAAGTTCGGGTGGTGCAGTTAGGGGTGGGTTACCTCTGATTACGGTTCTGGGAATTGAGGATGGGGCAAAGACTTTAGCCTCTCGCCCAACATTGTATTGGTACATTGCTCCTCAAGATGCCGCAACAACTACATCAACAACAATTCCTCAAATTGATAGTGGTAAGAAATCATTTAAAGTGACATTCTTTTTGCGTGATGGTCATGACAGAGCATCGAAGCCAGTTTTTGTTGCTGAAGGTAAAGCTGAGGATTCAGGGCTCTACAAGTTCACTCTGCCAGAAAATGCGCCTGAGCTAATCAAAGGAAAAGCGCAGCGTTGGCAAATTCGTTGGCAAGGTAATGGTACTACATCTCAGGTTGATGTCCATGCTTCTATTCGTCGAGATGATGCACCTATGGTTTCAAAGGCGATCGCTGCGGCTAAAAATGATTTGGAAAAAGCAAGAATCTATGCGAAAAATGCATATTGGTATGATGCACTCGATGCTTATACTAGCTGGCTATCCAAAAACCCTAAGGATAATGTAGCCCTCACTGAGCGCAGTAATTTGGTAAAAGCAGGTTTAAACAACAATTCAGCTTTTCTGAAGAGAGATGAACAAGGTAAACTAGTCACGCCTGTAGAGCTAGATCCAACAAAATTGTCAACTTTTCTAACCAAACTAGATGAAAGCAAAGGTGCTGCATCTATTTTGTTGCAGCCTAAAATCGTCACTAGACCGTCAATATAACTGCTTTGTTGTGTTTGCGATGCTGTAAGGCTTTGGAATTTAATCAAGAACCGATTTTTGGTGACGCAGCGATGCTGCATCACCAAAAATCGGTTCTTGTGTCTCCAACGTAGACCAAAATGATATGATGTGCCAAAAGTCTCACTGTTTAGGTAATTCTTAAGCACTATTCAATGTTGTTGAGATCGTTAAGGCAAAGCTATGGCAGATAATTCAGGTAATTTTTGGGCAGGCTTTTTCTTCGGGGCTGCTGTCGGCGGCGTAGTTGGTGCATTGGTAGCGATTAAGCTCAGTGAGCCAGAAGATGATCTCATTGATCAGCAAACCGACCGCGATCACCTCATCGATAAGCCTCAGACTTCTAATGAATTTGCTCGCCGTAACCTCGAGAAGAAAATTGCCCAACTGAATGCAGCGATCGACTCAGTTAGCCAAGAACTCGCTACAGCTGAAGGAAAAAATGGTCGTAAGCAGACATCAATTGAATCATTACGAGATATGACTGTTGATGATAAAGGTTCTACGATTGAATAAAGAAAGCCATTTTTTTTAGTGCTGCTTTGCCACGCTACAAAAAATGGTGCTTTATTTGACTGCAAGATCATAAAGTAATTATAAAAAGCCTTATTTCTGTTGTATTCAGTAGAATGATAGTAGCTATTTATTTTAATTGTTCTCTAACCTAACAAACTCCTATGGCAGTTATTCTTGGTACAGTAAGCTCATTCATCTCAATCTATTTAGGTTTGTTATTTATCCGTGTCTTATTAACTTGGTTCCCCAATATTGACTGGTACAATCAGCCATTTGCGGCACTCGGTCAGATTACCGATCCTTATCTAAATCTATTTCGATCGATTATTCCGCCTTTGGGTGGCATGGATTTTTCGCCTATGCTCGCTTTCCTAGCGCTTAGCTTCTTGCAACGCGCCCTCGCTCCATTAGCAGCAAGCGCGAGTATGGGCTTTTAGGGTAAGCTTATTTCTAATTACAAATTACGAATTACGCTGCGTTCACGTTAGGAAATATACATGACGGGTTTGTTAGATTTGAGCGGGAAAACTGCTCTTGTGACTGGAATTGCCAATAATCGTTCGATCGCTTGGGGTATTGCCCAAAAGTTACATCAGGCTGGCGCTAAGCTTGGTATTACTTATCTGCCAGATGATCGTGATCGCAACAAAGGCAAGGTTGCTGAGTTGACCGATCCCTTAACACCAGATTTCTTGTTGCCTTGCAATGTTCAGGATGATGCCCAAGTCGATTCATTGTTTGCCTCGGTTGCCGAAAAGTGGGACAAGATCGATATTTTGGTGCATTGTTTAGCATTTGCTAATAAAGAAGACTTATCTGGTAGCTTTACGGATATTTCCCGCTCAGGCTTTCAACTGGCTCTAGATGTGAGTGCTTACTCATTAATTCACCTATGCCGAGCCGCAAGACCGCTACTCAAAGATGGTGGCAGTGTAATTACTCTCACCTATATTGGTGGTGCGAAAGTTGTCCCTAACTACAATGTGATGGGGATCGCTAAGGCGGCATTGGAAATGAATGTGCGCTATCTTGCTTCCGATATGGGCCCAGACAATATTCGGATTAATGCTATTTCGGCTGGTCCAATTCGCACTCTTGCTTCGGCGGCTATCGGCGACTTCCATAAAATGTTGCACCATTATGAAGAAACAGCACCTTTGCGTCGTTTAGTTACTCCAGATGATGTTGGCAATGTGGCAACTTTCTTAGGAAGCGATCTGTCAACTGCTGTAACTGGGCAAATTATTTATGTAGATGCAGGTTACGAGGTGATGGGTGCTTAGTTTGATTGACTAGCTCTCTAGACTGAATCAGTTACCTTTCGATGTGTAGCGCAGACTCTTTGTCTGTACAGATAATTGCAGTTAAAATGTCTGCGTTACGGTTCTCACAAGACAAGTCTTAAAAAAAATTCCCATGCAAACGGATATCTTCAAAGAGCTATTTCCACTATTCGATGCTGCTAACGCCGAAACTTTGGAGTGGCTCCTTGCTGAAGCAGTAGAGCGTGACTATCCCTCGGGACGAGCCGTACTAATGGAGGATGCTTGGGGCAATGCAGTATATTTCATCCTTTCGGGTTGGTTAAAGGTTCGATTCTTGCGAAGTCAGGATGCAACTACACTTGCCATACTTGGCAATGGCGACTTTTTTGGAGAAATGGCGATTTTGGATGAGTCGCCGCGATCTACCGATGTTGTTGCTTTTACGCCAGTGCGTGTTCTGAGTGTTCCTGCTCAAAAATTTATTCAGTTTTTATTTAAAGATCCTCAGTTGCATCATCGGATGTTGCAGTTGATGGTAAGACGACTACGCAAAACCAATCAACGCATTCAGCTAAGGCAACAAGTTCCTGCGGTGCGAATTGCCACAATTTTAACTAGTCTTGCTGAAACTTATGGTAGTAAAACCGATGTAGGTATTGATATTTTTAATATCCCTGTACAAGATATTGCGGATCTCTCAGAGGTTAGCCCTGAAGACACTACCAAGGTATTAGATAAACTTAAAGAAAGGGGTTGGATCGTGATTGATTCTAAGCGTCAAGTCATGAGTATCACTAACGAAAAACAAATGCTGCAATTAGCAACATTTCGCTAAATCAATAAAAAAGGCTTGCTATGCAAGCCTTTTTTATTTTTAAATGGCGATCGCAATTTTTCCTGTTATGGAGCCAGTCTCTAATAATTGGTGAGCTTTGGCTGCATCCGCAAGCTTAAACACGTCGCTGACATGAATTTTTAGTTTGCCTGAGTCAAATAATGCTGAACATTCACTCAAAATTTTAGCCTGTTGGATTTGCAGATTGGCTTTTCCCAGCAACATTGGAGTCAGCATCAGTTCAAAGCTAAATCGTAAATTACGAGTGCGAGAGACTTTCCAACTGATATCAGTGGGTGGTTCAAGAATAGTGACAATATCACCATAGATTTTGACAGCAGGAAAAGTTTGTTCGATCAATTTGCCGCCAACTGTATCAAAGGCAAGATCTACCCCTTCGCCATTTGTCCAGGCGATCGCTGATTGGACAAAATCAGTTTGTTTATAGATAATCGGCAAATCTGCACCTAAATCACGGACAAATCTTGTCTTAGCTTCAGAGCTAACAGTAGTACAAACATTTGCTCCTCTGAGCTTAGCTAGTTGAATAGCCACATGACCAACACCTCCTGCTCCTGCATGGATTAAGACATTGTGATTGGTTGATAATGGTTGTAAATTTCCGCGATCATACAGGGCTTCCCATGCTGTGATGAGTACCAATGGAGCTGCGGCAGCCTCCTCAAAACTGAGGGATTTGGGTTTAAGGGCGGCGATTTTTTCGTCAATCGTGGTTATTTCAGCGTAGTTGCCCTGATGAAATCCCAGACCACCGTTACAAAAATAAACTTGGTCGCCCACTTTAAATTTAGTAACCTCTGCACCGATCGCTTCTACGATGCCTGCCCCATCGCAACCTAGAATTGATGGCAATCGATCGGGTTGAAATGTGCCACGGCTACGCAGTTTAGTATCGATAGGATTGACCCCAGCAGCTTTAAGTCGTACCAACATCTCGGTCGGAGCCTGAAGAGTTGGTTCTTGTATATCCGCCATTTTCAGCACATTAGGATCACCTACTGCGGTCATCAAAATTGCTTTCATTGGTTTCTCCTTAATAAAAAATATCTAGCTGTTATAGCGCTTTTCAAGCAGACGAGTACATAGGTTTGTTTCCCCGCCGAAGGCGAGGAAACAAACCTGAACTTCACTAGCCTGATAAAGGCTATATACAAATCCACAGAAGTGTTGCCACACTTCTGTGGATTTGTATTATTGGGGAGGAGGAGTTGGTTGTGGGGCTGTAGTTGGCTTGGCAACAGGACTTGGTGGCTGGCGGATATTGTTGTTGTCGCCAGAGCGTGGGGCACTTTGGACAGAGCGCGTTTGCCAATCGCCAAAGAATCGATTCATTGCCGTAAATCCTAAAACTGCTGCACCGCTCATAATTGCTAATAACACAATAATCGTTGTCCAAGTCTCTACGCTCTCGCCAATGCCATAGCGAGTACGATAGGGATCGATTTTGCATTGATTATCGCGATCGCGTGCTGTAATGGGTCGGCGAAACCGCAACCGATGATCGTCAAGCTTTTCTAATAAAATCCAACCTGCTTGTGACTCTTCAGCACAGACTTTGTTTAAAACTTTACGACTGCGGAAACCACCGCTACTAGTACGCAAGATTTTAAACTCCCAACCCTTAGGCTGATCGCTAGATGTGTTGGACTCGTAGCGAGTAAGATTTTCTTCTTCCACTTCTTCCCGCCGCCTATTACCTTGTTTAGCTCGAAATATTCTGTCGATAATCACAGACTGAATCCCAACATCGAGAATGATAGTACTTATGATGATTGCGTTGATGGTCAGCATATGTGCGTGACTAATCTTAATAGCAGCATAGCTGCTTGATAATCAGCAAGAGTATACATGCTGAAGTGACTTTTGAAATCAAGATTTTGCCTGAAATATTGTCTTGTCTATACTCTATATGGTGATTTTCTAAAAAATCAGCAGGCTTTTTTACGAAACTAATTTCTTTAGCGTGCATTTTTGATTATACATATAATCCCAAAGCACAAAATGGCGTAGTCATTTTGTGCTTTCAAACCCCTTACAGAGTTTGGTTTTTAATTTACAAAAGTGTAGCCACACTTTTGAGAATTGGTATAATCCCAATCCAAAAAAGGATGAAGATACATTTATGACAGCGCTTCGCGTTCAAACCCAAACCAAGAAAAATTTTGAAAGTGTTGCTCTGCAACACTTTCAAAATTTTTCTTGGTTTGGGTTTGAACGCGAAGCGCTGTCATAAATGTATCTTCATCCTTTTTTGGATTGGGATTATACCAATTC
>JBJTVM010000348.1:0-3519 GCA_046081205.1 Pseudanabaena sp.
AACCCCAAGTGTTGACTACATTAATTAAACCCCAGTTTGGGTTAACGTGATGTGAGTTCGACATAGCCATTTTCGCCGCGCTTCGCGCGGCAAAAATGGCGCAAAACAGTAAAAATCGCTATGCGATTTTTACTGTTTTGCGCCATTTTTGCCGCGCGAAGCGCGGCGAAAATGGCTATGTCGAACTCACATCACGTTAACCCAAACTGGGGTTTAATTAATGTAGTCAACACTTGGGGTTGACTACATTAATTTGGGGATGCTTATGGCAAGTCGAAATATTCGCGATCGCATTCAGCGTTTTAATCTCAGCCAACCACGAGATCCTGAACTACTCAAAGATAAATATGCGGCGATGCGTGCAGACAAAGAAAACCCCTTTGTCTTTTTTAGAGCTACCTGTCATCTTTTTTACGAAGACTTGCCAATTAAATCTTGGTTAAAAAAAGCCCCTCTAGTCTGGATTTGTGGCGATCTTCATGTTGAGAATTTTGGCAATTACAAAGCCGATAATCGTCAGGTTTATTTTGATGTCAATGATTTTGATGAAGCTGTACTAGCTCCATGCACTTGGGAAATTGTGCGGTTATTGACTAGTATTTTTGTGGCTTCCGAAACCTTTGCCGTTAAACCCTCAGTTGCGGAAAGTCTCTGTCAGCAATTTCTTACTGCTTACACTCAGGCGATCGCTGAAGGCAAAGCCTATTGGATGAGTGCAGATATAGCTCCTCCAGTAATTGAAGCAATGCTTTCTGGTAAAAATCAAGTCCAGCGTAAGGCAATCCTTGATGAGCGGACAGTTTTAGATAAAGATAAGGAAAGGCGATCGCTAAAAATTGACAACAAAAAAGCAAAGCCAATTTCTGAGAAACAAAGAAATAAAGTAACCAAATTTATAGAATCCTTTGCTTCTCAACAATCTAATCCTCAATTTTTCAAATTATTAGATGTTGCTCAACGGATTGCAGGTAAAGGAAGTTTGGGGATTGAACGCTATGTTTTGCTGATAGAAGGTAAAGGCTCACCCGATGGTAACTATCTACTTGATCTTAAAAAATCTCTTCCTTCTTCTCTGAATCCCTATATTATTTGGGAACAACCAAAATGGCAAAATGAAGCCGATCGCATTGTATCGCTCCAGAAGCGATCGCAAGCTTTTCCGACAGCATTTCTCCATGCTGTCTCTATTGATGGGGACTCCTTTGTATTGCGAGAACTTCAGTCTACCCAAAGTCCCACCGATCATTTGACGATCGAGAAATGGGATGACAAGTTATCAAAATCTGAGCAATTAATGCGATCTCTTGGGCAGGTTGTGGCTTGGTCACATTTGCGAACTAGTGGACGACAAGGCTCTGCGATCGTCGATCAGTTAATCGATTTTGCCAGTAAAACAAAATGGAAAGCAGAACTGATGGAATATGCTAAGGTGTATAGCCAGCAAGTAAAGAAGGACTGGAAAGAGTTTTGCAAATAAACATTTAGGCAAGCCTAGAGTATGCGCGTAAGGATTGAAAACGAAGTTCTATTTATTCATCGAGATGATGTGCCAAAGTATAATAAACAAGGCTCAATCGTCCGTAATAGCTATTTTTGGGCTTTGCGATCAATCGCAGGTCGAGCAAACTCACGCTATGACTGGGAATTTGAATCGGAAGTATGGATTGCCTTACAGAGAATGTTAATCTCTTTTGCAGAGTCAGGATATTTGCCCACCCGTGAAACTCAGTTAGAATTTGCACCTGAAACCGATGAAATTCCCCAATTATTGCGACTAGTTTCCACAGTTACTATCAGAGATTAAGTGGTGGCGCGAAGCGCCACTACTTAATCTCTGATAGTCTTTCATTGCAACAAAACTGATAGATTGAGTGTTATAGCGCTTTGCGCTAAATTAAAACCTAGAAGAAATTTTGAAAGCGGCGCGAAGCGCCGCTTTCAAAATTTCTTCTGGATTACTTAAAGCCTTGTAAAAGCTCTAAAAATCAATAAAATCCCATGAAACTTGCCTTTATTATTGATCCGATCGCAAAGCTCGATCCCGCCCATGACACTAGTGTAGCTCTGATGGAAGCAGCTTGTCGTAAGGGGTATGAAGTATTTATCACTAATATGAATACGCTCAGTGTCAAGGATGGCAAGGCTTGGGCTTTTTTGCAACCTACTAAAATTCACCCTGTGCCACTAGTTGATGGTAAATGGCAAGTCCCAAATCCTTGGTATGAAGTTGCCGAGGGCGAATTTCAACCCTTAGAAACTATGCAATTTGTATGGATGCGCCCCGATCCACCTGTAACCACAGAATATCTATATGCCACCTATATCCTCGACTATGTGGATGCTAGTAAAACTACAGTTCTTAACTCTCCCCAAGGCATTCGTGCTGCTAACGAAAAAATGTACGCATTGCAATTTACTAAGGCAATCCCCAAAACAATTGTGACTGCTGATAAAGGCACAATTCGTGACTTTGTGGCGGCGGAGGGCAAGGCAGTTATGAAACCATTGGGTGGCAAGGGTGGCGAAGGAATTTTGTTTTTGGAAGTAGGCGATCGCAATATCAACTCCCTCATCGAAATCAGTACTAATATCGGCAAGACCCCCGTAATGGTGCAGGAATATCTGCCCGACGCACAAAAGGGTGACAAGCGGATTATTTTGCTAGATGGGGAACCAATTGGCGCAGTTAATCGCGTCCCTCAAACAGGAGAATTTCGTGGCAATATGGCGGCAGGGGGCAGTGCCGTTCAGGTTAATATTACCGATCGCGAACGGGAAATATGCACTCAACTCGCACCGACCCTAAAGCGTGATGGCTTAATGTTTGTGGGCATCGATGTTATCGGCGGCTACCTAACCGAAGTCAATGTCACTAGCCCCACAGGTGTGCGCGAAATTGATCGCCTTGATGGGGTGTCTCTGGGCGATCGGGTAATGGATTGGTTAGCAACTCTCAACTAACCATTGCTTGTGGCAAGGCTTTGCTACGCCACAAGGTTCTTCGTTGCCGAACCCCACATAGCAGATCTTGACTAGGTTAGAATTGTTTTAGAACATCTATAGCAATTCTTTGAGAAATAGCCTTTTTACCTATGAAGTTTTTTAGCCCAGAATTTATGAAAAAAGTTAAAACTCACGTCAAAGTCTGGACGCGATCGCTAGTAGCCATTTCACTAGTAGCAATGACTATCTTTGGTAATGCCCACGAAGCCTTTGCTAAGCGTTCAGGTGGTCGCATTGGCGGAAGTTCTTTCAAATCCGCCCCAAGCCGTTCGGCTCCCTCCAATTCAGGGTATAGCGGTAGTAGTAGCTATTACAACAATAGCGGTGGTGGTGGATTTTTCTTCCCATGGATATTTTTTGGTGGTGGCGGCAGTGGACTGTTTACGCTCCTGCTAGTGATAATCGTTGCAGGCGCAATCATGCAAGCATTTCGCGGGTGACCGTAGCTAAGCCTTCCGATGTTGAGGTGTCTGACTCTAGCGCCAGACGAGTTAAATCTTGTTGCAGCGATCGCGC
>JBJTVM010000349.1:0-3210 GCA_046081205.1 Pseudanabaena sp.
GATATTGATTGGCAGCAATTTGAGTCAATTCTGGAAGATTTGGGAGACAATCGCGCATCGCGGATTGCTTATTTTGATGGTGTATTGGAGATTAGAATGCCGCTACCTGAGCATGAACGTACCAAAGTAATTATTAGCAATCTCCTAGTTATTTTGTTAGAAGAACTGGACTGGGAATGGGAATCATTGGGTTCATCGACTTTTAAAACTAAAAGTATGAAGGCAGGGATTGAGCCTGATGATTGCTTTTACATTAAGAATTACTTTGCCATGATTGGCAAGAAACGTCTAGATATGAGTATTGACCCACCGCCAGATATTGCGATCGAGGTCGATCTCACTTCTAATACTCAGATCAGTGCCTATGAAGCTTTGGCTGTTGCGGAGATTTGGCGATATGCCAATGGTAAGTTGTCGATTCGCCTTTTGCATGAGGGGAAATATGTGGAGTCGTTAGTTAGTTTGTCTTTTCCCGATTTTCCTGTGATTGATGGCATATCCCAGTTTTTAGAACGTGGTACTGAATTATCAATTAGCTCTTTACGGCGAGAATTTCGTCAATGGGTAAGAGATCGGTTGCATTGAAATTGATAGGAGTTTAGTAAGATGGCTACGTTAGTAAAAGTTGCTCAGATTGAGACTTTGCAGGGTCAAACTACGGTTCTGCACGATATTGATTGGCAGCAATTTGAGTCAATTCTGGAAGATTTGGGAGACAATCGCGCATCGCGGATTGCTTATTTTGATGGTGTATTGGAGATTCAGATGCCTTTGCCTGAGCATGAAGCGGATAAGGAATTGATTGGCGATTTGATTAAGATGCTATTTGCTTATCTGTTAATGGATTACGAGTGCTATGGCTCGACGACTTTTAAGAAGCAAAGTATGCCTGCGGGGATTGAGCCAGACAATTGCTTTTATGTGCAGAATCATCATCTGATGATTGGCAAGACGCGCTTAGATTTAGCGGTCGATCCACCACCAGATTTGGCGATCGAGGTGGATCTGACTTCTCGGACTGCGAGATCTGCTTATGTGGCTTTGGGTGTGCCTGAGATATGGCAGTATGCCGATCGCCAGTTAAGAATTTTTCGTTTGCAAGAGGGGGACTATGTTGAGTCGTTGGATAGTGCGATTTTCCCGCAATGCCAAGTTACAGCAGCGATTAATCGTTGTTTAGAAATTTGTCGTACCAAAGGAAGAGGGGCAGCATTGCGAGAATTTCAGTCATGGATGGGGCAAAATCTAAAGTAATTACTGCTTTACTAAACTTGAGATATAACTAATCTCCATAGTGCGTTCTTGCTCGAACAATCAGTAATTCTTTCTTATCTTCATAGATTTCATAGACTATACGATCTTTTAGGCTTAGTCGATATGACCGCAATCCATCTAGATCGCCTTTCAGAGCTTTGCCAATATGGGGATTTATAGCAAGTGTATTCAGCAAGATATCTTTGAGCTTTTCTTTTTGTTTGGGTGATAGTTGACTGATATCTTTTTGGGCTTGTTTTGAAAATAAAATTGTGTAAGCCATTATCCAAATACTTGTTGCATCGTTAAAGCTTCGCCTTTTCGATATTCTTGTCGTGCTGATTCAACTTGATCTAAGAGGTCGGGAACTTGCATGAGGGTATTTGTCTCGGTTAATGAATCATCGTCACTTTGACTGTTGAGATTAAATGCCAAAAATTCAACGAAAGCTAATGCTTGTTTTTGCTGCTCGATGGGGAGTTGCTGTACGGTGTTGACTACTTTTTCTAAGATGGTCATAGATTTAAGCTTTTATTCTCTTGTTGTCTAGTCTAGATCATAGTCATATCAAAACCAGAATAGAGTGAGGCGGCGCAAAGTGCTGTATGTCGTGAAATTTGTGAGATAATGCCAAAAATCGCAAGCAATCTTACATTTACATAGATGAGTTTTGCTAAGAACGGGTTACAGAAAAATTAATCGTCATGACTTACAAAAAGAAACTCATCGAGGTGGCTCTGCCCCTAGAAGCAATTAATAAGGAATCGGCGCGGGAGAAGTCGATTCGGCATGGGCATCCTAGCACTTTGCATTTGTGGTGGGCGCGGCGACCTTTTGCGGCTTGTCGGGCGGTGTTGTTTGCTTCGTTGGTGGACGATCCTTCGAGTTTGCCCGATGAGTTTCCGACTGAGGATGAGCAGAATATTGAGCGATTAAGGTTATTTGGGATTATTGAGCGTTTGGTGAAGTGGGAGAATATCAATAATCAGGATGTTTTGAATGAGGCAAGGGCGGAGATTCTCAAAAGTACAAATGGCAATCCGCCGCCTGTATATGACCCGTTTTGTGGTGGTGGCTCGATACCTTTGGAGGCGCAAAGGCTAGGTTTAGAGGCACATGGAAGCGATCTAAATCCTGTGGCGGTATTGATTACGAAGGCTTTGATCGAGATTCCGCCCAAGTTTAAGGATCTGCCACCTGTAAATCCTGCGAGTACGCCCTCACCCCCTAGCCCCCTCTCCCAAGGGGAGAAGGGGAATAAGAGTAAGAAGGCGGTTAAGAATAAAGACTGTTTGATGCAGTGGTATGGGGCGCAGGGTTTGGCGGATGATGTGGGCTATTATGGCGCATGGATGCGGGATGAGGCTTTTAAGAAGATTGGACATTTATATCCTAAGGTTTCCCTCACCCCCCAGCCCCCTCTCCGTCAGGGCGAGGGGGAGATTTATTCTGCTTCGCAGATTTCTGTTTCTAAGGGCGAGGGGGAGTCGGATAAATGGGAGTTTTCTGTGGGTTTGCAGAAGAAGATGCAGGAGATTGCTCAACAGTTTCGGAAGGAGCCGACTGAGAGTGAGGCGATTTTGTGGGATTTGCTGAGAAATCGCAAGCTGGATAATCGCAAGTTTCGCCGCCAGCATCCTATCGGTCGCTTTGTGGTTGATTTTTATTGCCATGAAGAGCGTTTGATTGTGGAAATAGATGGCGGTATTCATGAATCTCAACAGGATTTAGATCGGCAAAGGCAGGAAATCCTTGAATCGCTTGGATTACGCTTTGTCAGGATAAGTAGCAATCTTGTCGAAACAAATCCTCAAGATGCCTTACAACAAATTCGTAATGCTTTCTTGCCCCCCTCTCCCTCAGGGAGAGGGGCTGGGGGTGAGGGAAATCAGGCAACGGTTATTGCATGGATTTGGGCGCGAACGGTGAAATGTCCGAACCCTAGCTGTGGTTGTG
>JBJTVM010000350.1:0-4026 GCA_046081205.1 Pseudanabaena sp.
TACTTCTTAATAAAAAAGCGTCCCTAGGGACGCTTTTTTATTAAGAAGTAGCTAGCGTGCGACGCTTGGTGACCATGCGGAAGGCTTCGATGATATCGCCCTCTTTCCATGCTGAGAACTTCGTAAGGGAGATACCGCACTCAAATCCAGAGGCAACCTCCTTCGCATCATCCTTAACCCGACGCAGCGAATCAAGTACAGCCGAATGGACAACCTCATTGCCACGCTTGACACGGACATTACAGTTACGGATCAGCTTGCCATTCTGGACATAGCAACCAGCCACAGCACCCTTACCAATCGTAAAGATGGCACGGACTTCAGCCTGACCAAGGTATTCCTCAACCATTTCAGGATCGAGTAAGCCTTCCATTGCATCTTGGATATCTTCCAAGAGCTTATAGATAACGTTGTAATCACGGAAGTCAACACCAAGGTCATCCGCAGCCTGTCTTGCCCCAGGAGCCATTGTGGTATTGAAACCAAGTACAACTGCCGAACTTGCCGCCGCTAAACTGATGTCGTTTTCGGTGATTTCCCCAGGAGCCGAGAGGAGTATACGAAGTTGGACTTCGCGTTGAGGTAGTTGAGCCAAAGAGCCCAGAATTGCTTCGAGGGAGCCTTGCACGTCGGCTTTGAGAATAATATTGAGTTCCTTGAGATCGCCCTCTTTGACTTTTTCGGACAAAGTGCCAAGGGTGACCCTACGTGAAGCCATGGCTTGAATCAAGCGGGCTTGACGTTGATCCATGGTGCGTTGATCGGCGATCGCACGGGCTTGCTTTTCATCTAGGTAGACTTCAAACTCATCACCCGCCGCAGGGACATCGCCCAGACCGAGGACTTCCACAGCAAAGGATGGTGAAGCCTTATCGACACGTACACCGCGATCGTCCACCATAGCGCGGACTTTACCAAATGCTGCGCCTGCTACGAAGATATCACCAACATGTAATGTGCCGTTTTGAACTAGCAATGTTGCTACGGGACCCTTTGCCTTATCGAGGTGAGCTTCGATGACTGTCCCCTTCGCAGTACGGTTGGGGTTTGCTTGCAAGTCTTCAACTTCAGCAACCAGCAAGATCATTTCCAGCAAAGTATCAAGGTTTTCGCGTCGGATCGCACTTACAGGAACCATGATTGTATCGCCGCCCCATTCTTCAGCAACGAGAGCATATTCAGTTAACTCTTGGCGAATGCGATCGGGCTGAGCTTCAACCTTGTCCACCTTGTTAATAGCGACAACAATTGGTACTTTAGCTGCACGAGCATGGCTGATTGCTTCAATGGTTTGAGGTTGTACACCATCATCGGCGGCTACAACCAGTACGGCAATGTCAGTAACCTTCGTACCACGTGCACGCATGGCAGTAAAGGCTTCGTGCCCAGGAGTGTCAAGGAAGACGATCTGTTGTTTCTGCCCATTATGATCAACATCAACATGATATGCACCGATATGTTGAGTAATACCACCTGCTTCACCTTGAGCAACTTTACTCTTCCTGATTGCATCAAGTAGGGTCGTTTTACCATGGTCAACATGTCCCATGATCGTAACTACAGGGGGACGACGTTGCAGTTTATCAAGGTCTCCGACCTCGATCATTTCGGTCTTGAGTGCTAGTTCAACAACTTCAGGATCGTGGACTTCATAGCCTAGTTCAGCCGCTACCATTTTGGCAGTACCGACATCAAGGGTTTGGTTGATATTCGCCATGATCCCCTTCATGAAAAGGGTGCGAATCACTTCTGTCTCAGAAAGTACTAAGCGCTTGGCTAGTACAGCGACGGTCATACCCTCTTCAATTTCCACTGAAGTAGGCTTTTCAGGAATAATTTCGACTTGTTGATTACGGCGATCGCGACTTGGTGCAGATTTTTTACCCTTTTGAGTTGGTTTAATATCGGCAGCCATAGTTGGTTTTGATGGCACAGTTATGGCTTTAGGTCTTGCAGTTGGACGCGCTAAAGACAGACTGATTTGTGCCGACTCAGCAGCAGACTCAAGGTCAGAGGTATCATCATCATCATCATCAAAATCACGCAGATAGCGCTTAGGCTTATTCAGCCTATTTTTTTCTTTAAGCTCTAATAAGTCCTTTTCTTCTTCTTCCTTAGACTTACTCTTACGCTTACTTGACTTGTTGGGAAGGGTTGGCTTTTCCAAAAGTTCAGGCAATACAGGGTTGAAACCTCCTGAAACTTCAGGTTTTTTGCCAGTTTTATCAGCAATTACGGGCTTTTCAGGCGCACGCATTAAGGTGGGCATTGCAGGACGCAGGTTGTGCGGTGGCTCTGTTGGCGCAGTGATCCCACGTTCGATTAGTACCGAGTCCTTGACTAATTTGGGCCCACGACCTTGCGATCTACCGTTAGCATGAGCTACAGGCTGTTCAACAGACTTGTTTAGTTTTGGCTTTTCTGGTTTGTTTACCCTAACTGTTTCTGAATTTGTTTCGTGTTTGGCTTGATCGGATCGGACTTGCTCAGACCTTCCATGATTGGCTTTTGCCGAAATTCTTGACTCATCTGAAGACTTCGCGGCTGGTGGTTTAGGTGCAATAACTACTTTAGGTGCAACTGGTACAGCAGGTTTGGGGCGATCTGGTGCTACAGGCTTATTCAATTTGACTTGAGGCGGCGACACACTTACTAAAGCTTGTTTCGGGGCAATTGGACGTTCAGCTTTTTCCGCTTGTGGGCGTTCAGACCTTGGATTTTCTTTACGAGGATGTTCTTTGGGTGATTGTTTGGATGGGGTTACCCTTGCGGCGATCGCTGGCTCCTCAACTGTGATTTTTGCAGGAACCGATACCGCAGCCTTTTCTGGTGACTTGGGAACCGACACCACAGCCTTTTCTGGTGATTTGGGAGCAGTTGGCGGCGCAATTAATTCTGTCTTTGCTTCTGATGGCGATGTTGGCTGGGGGGCTTTGATCACTTGAGGATTTACTGGTGAGGTCAATTCTGTTTCTGATGTTAATTCAATTTTGGGCGCAGGTGTGGATACGGACAGATTGCCTTCTGGGACAGAAGGACGACTAGGAGGCTTAACTAATGAAGAAGCAGAGGGCATGGGCAAGGGAGGGTTGATAACAGCAGTTTTAGCAGGAGGCTCTGAGCTTAGCTCAGCGATCGCATTAGATGAGTTAAGATGCGGATGCAGAGGAGGTGTAGCTCCTACATTACCAGAGACGGGCGGAGTATTGAGACGAATTGTGGGCTTGGTAACAGCAAGAATTTGTTGCTTGGCAATACGAGCATCGGGTTCTTTGGTCTTCGCCACAGCAATTGCTTTCTTTTCAGAAGTTTTGGGATCGGTCGTTTTGGGATAATGTTGAGGGGCTTTGATACGAACCAATTCCGCCTCTGATTCTGTAATTGTACTACTATGACTTTTAACAACTATATTTAATTTCTCGCACACCGCGATGACATCTTTGGTGTCGAGATCTAGCTCTCGTGAGAGTTCATATAGTCGAACTCGATTGCTTATACTCATTGCTCACTCTGCCCTGCGTAACTGTTGTACACGATGAAATTGAATTTACATAGAAATTGCTTCCTGTCTTTTGCTAGGTTGAATTACATTGGCTGAATTACATTGACCATAGTTAATCTTAGAAGCGCCTAGCTATTCCTGTTGAACAGGCTAGCGAGTATGTTTCAACTTTTAGATGAAACTACTATAGCTATTATTACTCATACAATCTAGTAATATGAGAAGTCAGATAATTTGGCTCACAAATCCTTGGCAAAATCTCACCCAGTTTACTAGCTCTTGTACATTACCCCTAAACACAGTTTTTGAGAAGAGATTTTTTGTCTAAGCATTGCCTTGTGCTAATTGCAGATCCGAATATTAAAAAAGTCACACTTTGTCAGAATTCCTCAATATATTTAACTGAATTTAACTAACTAAATAAGACTTTTAAATCTCTACAAGTTTATTAGCGCTTTTACATCTGTTTACATTACAGGGCTTTGCGCTTACTCAAACCCCAGAAATAGTTTTGAAAGTGGCGC
>JBJTVM010000351.1:0-1529 GCA_046081205.1 Pseudanabaena sp.
GTATTGCGGCAATTCCTTGGCAGTATTCTTCTAACTTTTGTTGGTCTTCGGGTGTCATTGGCTTCGCGCGGGGATTTTGTTCTATTATCTCATCTCTACACTTATAAGCATTTATACTCAGTGCTTAACTGAGATGCTCCCCATCATCTTTGACTTACATCTCAATTCTCAAGCCTTCTTTAACTCCATTAAGTTTTTGTCCTGTACTTAGGTGAATTGGTATAAGTGTTTTGGCACAATTAAGTATTATGGTAATCGCGCATTCTTGATATGACATCAGATTCATGACACAAACAATTTCTTTCAAACTCTCTGAACTCGCCGCCGAGTTTGTCGCTGCTCTTCCCGATTGTCGATTTGAATCCGATGGTGACGATCCCATCATTACGGGAGTCGCCGCTATCGATAAAGCGCAATCTGGAGAAATTACCTTTGTGTCCTCATCAAAATTTGTCGCTCGTCTCAAGGATACCCAAGCCAGCGCTGTCATTCTTGATCTTAAAACTCCTTCACCCTTGCCCTGTATTCGTACCGCCCATCCCCGCATTCTTTTTGCCAAGGTTCTCGAAAAGTTTTATCAACCACCTACACCGCCACAGGGTATTCATCCCACCGCAATTTTAGGTGAAGGCGTGCAGCTAGGTACAAATGTAGCGATCGCACCCTATGTTGTCATTAGCGATCGCGTCAAAATTGGCGATAACGTCACGATTTATCCCCATGTCACCATTTACAACGATGTCGAGATTGGTGCTAATACAACTATTCATGCCAATTGTGTAATTGGCGATCGCACCCAAATCGGCGCAAATTGCCTATTCCATCCCAGCACAGTTTTAGGTGGTGATGGCTTTGGCTTCGAGATATCACCCAATGGCACTTGGTACAAAGTCCCCCAAATCGGTCATGTGATCATCGAAGATAATGTCGAACTGGGCTGCTCCTGCGCCGTTGACCGTCCTGCCGTTGGGGTTACTGTTATTCATAAAGGCGCAAAACTGGATAACTTTGTGCAGATCGGTCATGGTGTCGAAGTCGGAGCACATTCTGTTCTTGCTTCACAGGTGGGCTTAGCAGGTGGGGTCACCCTCGGTCATCATGTGGTCATGGCGGGACAGGTCGGTGCGGCTAATCATATCCACATTGGGGATGGTGCAATCATTGGGGCAAAGTCAGGCATTCCTAGCGATGTTCCCGCAGGTGTAACGATGATGGGCTATCCCATTGTTCCTGAAAAAGACTGGAAGCGTATCGTCATTTCAGAGCGGCAACTTCCCGATTTATTACACACAGTTCGCAAACTAGAAAAGAGAATTGCGGAACTAGAAGCAAAGCTTGCTGAATAGCAGTAGCCAAACCTACAGCAATTGCCGATCAAACAAACCAAGAAAAATTTTGAAAGTGTTGCTTTGCAACACTTTCAAAATTTTTCTTGGTTTGTTTGATCGGCAATTGCTGTAGGTTTGGCTACTGCTATTCAGCAAGCTTTGCTTCTAGTTCCGCAATTCTCTTTTCTAGTTTGCGAACTG
>JBJTVM010000352.1:0-7987 GCA_046081205.1 Pseudanabaena sp.
GCGCGACTGGTTTGGAGAGGTTGGATCCTGATTGCATGGCTTTGCGGGGTATTGAGGATAAATTGGTTGACTGAAAGTAGCCTTGAGAAGTTGCTGCCTGCAATAAATCGCAATGTCAGAAAGATTTTGAGTCAGCGCAAAGGGCTGTGCCATCGAAACTAATGTTTTGCTAATGCTCAGTAAAAACAAAAATTTTGCAAAATGAAATTAGCGGATCGTGATCTTGAAACCGTAAATGCAGATAGCAAGGTGTTGTCTTGTGCAGAGGCGATCGCATTGTTGCAAGAACATCGCGAGGCGATCGCGCAGTTTCATGTTTCAGCTTTGTTTTTGTTTGGCTCGGTGAGTAGAAATGGGGCAAATGCCAAAAGTATTGCAATAAATCTCTCTGATTTTGCCTTACTCGAAAAAGAACGCGGCAATCTCACACTTGCTCAGCAGTACTACGACAAAGCCAAAACCATCTATAAACAACTTGGCGCAATCAAAGACCTTGAAAGTATTGAAAAAGAGTGGCTGAGATAAAATAGAAACAAACCGAAATCAAAAAATACAATATGCTCACCGCAATTAACCCCATCGAAACCAACTCGTTATTGCAACAAATTCAATGGATCGCCGATCCTGTGGGTTATATGGAGACATCAGCGCGAAAATATCCAGATATTTTTTCAGCCAAAATTATTGGTTTCGGTGACTCGATTGTATTTGTGAACGAACCCCAAGCCATCCAGCAAATCCTCACCAACGATCGCAAGCAATTTAGCGCTCCAGGGGAACTGAACGGGATTTTAAAACCAATAATAGGCGACGCATCAGTAATAATGCTGGGAGGCGATCGCCACAAAAAACGACGACAACTAGTGATGCCATCCTTTCATGGCTCAAGGATGCAAAACTATGGACAGCTAATCTTTGAAATAACCACCAAAGTATTCCAAAAACTAGATATCCATAAAACTCAAAATAGGAGCTTTACTCTCCGCGATGCCATGCAGGACATTTCACTGCAAATTATCCTACAGGCCGTATTTGGTTTGTATGAAGGCGATCGCTGTCAGCAAATAAAAAAACTGATGAGCCAAATAACCGAGCTATTCAACTCACCATTAACCTCAGCAGCCCTCTTCTTTCCATCTCTCCAAAAAGATCTCGGTGCTTGGAGTCCTTGGGGCAACTTTCTCCGTCAAAAAGAACAAATCGATCAACTAATCTACTTGGAAATCGCCGAACGTCGCGCCCATCCCGATCCAAACCGCACCGATATCCTGACCATGCTCCTCTCCGCAAGTGACGAGCAAGGAAATAGATTAACTGATCAGGAATTGCATGACGAACTACTTGCCCTGCTACTAGCAGGACATGAAACTACCGCCACAGCAATGTCTTGGGCTTTATATTGGATTCATCGCTTGCCAGATATCAAAGAGAAACTATTGCAAGAATTAAAGAGCGTCTCCGATCTAACGGATTGGATGAGCATTTTTCGATTGCCTTACCTGACCGCAGTTTGCAACGAAACTTTGCGAATTCATCCTGTAGCGATGCTAACCTTCCCTAGAGTTGTCCAAGAGCCTGTGGAACTATTAGGGTACAAACTAGAGTCAAATACAATTGTGATTGGTTGCATCTATCTCTTGCATCATCGTGAAGAATTGTATCCTGATGCCGAACTATTTAAACCAGAGAGGTTTCTCGATCACCAATTTTCACCCTATGAGTTTATGCCCTTTGGTGGCGGCGTGCGTCGCTGTGTGGGTGAGGCTCTAGCCCAATTTGAGATGAAGATAGTCTTAGCCACAATTCTGGCGAACTATGATTTAGAATTAGCCGAGCAAAAGCCAGTTAAGCCACAACGCCGAGGTGTCACCCTTGCCCCTGCTGGTGGCATCAAAATGAATTTAAAATAGAAGTAACTTTAGTATTATGGCTTCGTCTTGCTACTAAAATTACTTCAGAGAACCCCAAGGAAATTTAGGAGCAAACATTCATATGCGATATTTTCTGTTATGGTCTCTTTCCTTGACATTTGCGATGCTGTCGTTGAGTTTTCCCAAAGCCGCGCGATCGCAATCCAATTACCCGTCACGATATCCCGACAGCAATGAAAATCATTCGCGTCCTCCTTCTAGCGGTGGGCTTGATCCGTTTATCATCTTAAACCTGATCAATGCCTTAAGTCGCTCTGGCAATAGTGATCAGCAACAGGTGGATCTGTCTCCTGATATTGCCGAAATTCGTGGACAAATTGGGCGGCTGTACTTTCTCTTAGCAAGACAATATGCTGCTCAAAATCAATTACCCCAAGCCTGTAATGCCCTCGAAAAAGGATATAGCGCCGAACTAGAAGCTTATTTACGCAAAAGACTGCGATCTCTTCAAGCCGACAGTAATGACTGCTATGCCTCAGAAGTGGAGCGAATCTCAAAATTGACAGGTAGCCCAACTGCACTAATTTATGTCACCACCTCTAAAGGTGGCTTAGAACTAATTGGCGTACCACCTTCGAGTCCCAATCGACCTGCGGGAATATTCTCGCGGACGCGGATTGGCGCTAAATCCTTAGAGGAGAAAATAGGAATACCGATTTCTCAGAATAGTCAAATTGGTGGTGCGCCGTTTCGGAAGGTCGCCTACAACGTCACTAATGAAGAAGTCGATCGCGTGATCATTGATTTTCGGAATAATTTGCGTGACACCAGTTCCGAAGACTTTTTACCGCAGTCACAGCAACTTTATGATTGGGTAGTGCGCCCAATGGAGCCTGAGCTAGAAAAAGCTCAAGTAAAAACTCTCGTATTTGTTATGAATGGCAATTTGCGCGTCGTACCACCCGCCGCATTCCATGACGGCAAGCGTTATCTTGTTGAGAAATATGCGGTCACGACGGTTCCATCTTGGCAATTAACAGAACCTAATCATCCTGATCGCGCTTTGACTCCCCAAATCCTAGCGATGGGCTTGTCTGAGTCCGTCGAAGGTTGGTCACCATTACCTGCGACCAAATTAGAAGTTGAGGCAATTTCCTCGCAGGTGTTAGTTGGCAAAAACTTTATGAATAGCGCCTTTACCAAAGACAATCTGCGATCGCAAACCAGTAGTCAAAATTTTGGAATTATCCATCTAGCTACCCATGCTAAATTTGTCAAACAGTCACCAGAGGAATCTTTTATTCAATTTTGGGGCGAGCGCTTGCAAATGAATCAGATCTCCAAAATGAATCTAGCGACGGATCTACTGACTCTTAGTGCCTGTGAAACCGCAGTGGGACAAAATCTAGGCTTAGCAGGTGTGGCGGTAGATTCGGGGGCAAAGAGTGTCTTAGCTTCTCTCTGGGCTGTCAGTGATGCAGGTACGGCTCCTTTAATGATTCGTTTCTATCGCGGATTGTCCACAGCACCTAGTAAAGCGATCGCCCTGCAAGAAGCTCAATTAGCATTTTTGCGTGGTGAAGTAACGATCAAGAATAACCAAATTCACGGTATTAAAGGATTTCCGAATATTCCATTCCAAATTGAAGCTAAGGGAGTTGACCTAAAACATCCCTACTTTTGGTCTTCATTTACCTTAGTTGGTAATTGGTTGTAATTAAACGTGAGTTTGATATCACCATTAGCGGCTTGCGAAGCAAGCTCCTAATGGCGAAAAATGGTAAGAATCGCTTAGCGATTCTTACCATTTTTCGCTTTTGTTGATCTAACGTTAATTAATCAGCCCCAAAAGCTGTGATGCAAGCAAAGCTTGCGCCACAGCTTTTGAAGTTGCTGGAGACGATCTTTTCAGTTTTAAAGCATAATTGTAAATCTACACGAAGCAAATTTTGCTGAAAACTAAGGTGAATGCCATACTAGCGATAGCCAGTTTATTTGAGTGAACCATGCAAAAGTCAGATTATGAAGAGGACTTGACTTGGACTGCCGAAGCAAAAGTCAAATACAAAAATATTCCCTACTTTGTCCGATCGCAGGCTCGCCAAAGAATCGAGCAACTGGCTCAAGCCGCAGGTAGTGATACGATTACCGCAGAAATCGTCGAAAAAGCAAGAGTTGAGTTTGGACAGTGAATAGCCCTATCAATAGCCCCATCAATACCCCCGTCAATGATGCAGTGAAAAATGGCGATCGGGGTTATTTGCTAACCGAGCAAGCAAATCCTCATAGCCAAAATTTAGATCGTCTCAGTGCTTTAGAAATTGTCGAACTGTTTAATCAAGAGGATGCTAAAGCAGTTGCCGCAGTCGGGATCGAGAAAGAAGCGATCGCTGCCGCGATTGTAACTATTGCATCAGCGATCGCAGGTGGTGGGCGATTGTTTTATGTTGGTGCTGGTACAAGTGGTCGGCTTGGTGTCCTCGATGCTGCTGAATGTCCACCCACTTTTTGCAGTGATCCTGATCTGATTCAAGGTATCTTGGCAGGTGGGTTGAATGCTATGGTACGCAGTTCCGAAGCCCTCGAAGATTTTGAAGAAGACGGCAAAGATGCGATCGCCGAAAGAAATATATGCGATCTCGATGTTGTCTTTGGCATTACGGCAGGCGGAACCACGCCCTATGTGCATGGAGCACTCAACGAAGCCAAACGTCGGGGTGCAAAAACAATCTTTTTTTGTTGCGTGCCACCTGACCAATTTCCCATCCAATACGATATCGAGATCCGTCCATTAGTGGGAGCTGAGGTTTTGACAGGATCAACCAGACTCAAGGCTGGGACAGCTACCAAACTTGTACTAAATACAATCTCGACGGGTGTGATGGTGCAGCTAGGCAAGGTTTATGGCAATCGGATGATCGATGTGGCTGTCACCAATAGCAAGCTCGAAGATCGCGCCATTCGGATTATTCGTGATCTCACATCAAGCAGTCGTGACGATGCTGCTCAGTTATTAGAGCGATCGGGCAAGCGAGTGAAATTAGCCTTGTTAATGCATTGGAAAAATTTAGATATGGCTACTGCCGAGAAATTGTTGCAAGATTCCCAAGGTCATTTAGGTAAGGCGATGATGTAAAGCTCTTAAGGATAGGTAGCGCGAAGCGCCATCTATCCTTAAGGGCTTTATGCCCTAAGCAAAACTTGCTTTGTGGTATGGCGCTTTTCAAAGTAATGTTTGGGTTCCCCGCCTTCGGCGGGGAACCCAAACATTACTTCACTGAACTGATAAACGCAATAAAAGCGTGACGACACTTTTGTGAATTGGTATAAGATGTTTTACAGCGCAAAGCGCTGTAAGCAAAAAAATGTAGAAACTATGACAGGCGCAGAACTCCGTCAAGCGATCGCCAATAAGTGGGACTATTCCTATGACGTACAATTACGCAAAACACAGGATAAAATTTTCTTGCAAGTAATGTGGCGCTATCAAGAGCAGCAATCTTTCTCGATGAACGAAGCCGAATTTATTGAACATCTAGATGCGATCGCCTCCTATCTCAGTGATTGGGGCGTAGTCGAGCAAGTCCAAAAATTTATTGAAATGACCAAGGAACGCCCCAGACTCGGCAAAGCAGTGAGCATCCCTCTGCAAATCGGTGAGCGATCTCTAGAGTGGCTCATCGGTAATTAATCATCCAAGAGAATACGTTGTGGCACAACATACAGCCTATTTTGGCTTTAAGGTATATTGAAAGAATTGTGACAGCAATGTCACAATTCTTTCTAGGCTTGCTGTTAATATCCCGAAGGTCGTATATAAAAATTAATAAAATCAATAAAAGTATGGCGTGTTGCTGACTTTCTAAGTTAAAGATCGTACGATTGAATTGAAATATTTTTTATAATTTTACCTTCTAAAAATTTTCATTTTATTTCGCTACGTCGCTCTAACCATACCTAGGTCTAAAAACGTCAGGGCAAAAATATGAGTCAAGCAGGAGCTAATCCATGGGATCGCCAATTTGTTAACCTTGGGCGAATCATGCAGTTCTTGCGTGATGAGGATAGTATTGACAACCTATTGACAGCAACCCTCGATTATCTTCGAGACAATTTTGAGTACAAACTGCTCTGGATTGGGCTGTATGACGCAGAAAACCACCGATTAACAGGCAAAGGTGGGACGACACCTGCGGGTGAAATCAAATTTTTAAAAGAGAGATTTAACCTGAATGCAGGTGATTTGCTTGATCAGGTGATTTTGCAACGCAAGCCTGTACCGATCGCTGATTTACGTCAAGAGAAACGCAGTGGTGAATGGCAAAAATTAGCACAAAAGTTTGATATTCAAGGCACATTACTTTGGCCAATCTACCATCGCGATCGCAGTTTTGGCGTAGTTCTTTTAGGCTCCAATCTCTGGAATGTCACCCCACGCAACGAAGAAAGAGCCAGACTATCGGTTGTTCTTGGTAGCCTTGGCTCGACTCTCAGCCGTCTAGATGACGAGTGGCATCATCACAATACCAAACGTCCTGACGAGCCATTACTGCAAATTCTCTCAAAAATCCGCAATATTCCTGCACTCAATGATCGCCTTGAAGAGATTGTCCAAGAAACTCATAGCTTTGTCATGCCCGATCACACCAGCATCTATTGGTTTGAGCGCGAACATCAATACTTCTGGAGACGAATTGCCAATCGCCAGCCAGGGCCAAAATCTAAGCAAGCTGTTGACAATACGGCTGGAGTAACTGTCCAAAACGCGCCTTCTCTTTATCAGGCTCTATCTAAAGATCAGGTAGTAGTGGTAGTTGATGCAAAATCCATGACCAAGGGCGAAATTAGCAGTCGGGTTATGGAACAATTTGGGGCAGCTTCCATTATTATTGCGCCAATATTTTTTCAATCTGAACTCTTAGGCTTTTTGTCAGTAGAAGGTGATGAACCTCGACTCTGGACAGATGATGAGCGTAATTTTGTGCGCGGCGCAGCGCAACTCGCAGCCATTACTGCACCCTTAGAAGAAATGGAAGTAACCCTTGATCGCATTGCTTCCGATCAGATTCTCACCGCAGGTATTGCAAGGGCGATCTATTCAGATAACGATTGGCAGAGCGCTCTCGAACAAGCTGCGGAGCAGCTATGTCAGCGTCTGGGACTAGAACGTTTTTGGGTGGCAACCTATGACAAAGACAATGATGTATTTAAGATTGATTTTCAGTATCATCCTAAAAATCGCCGCCCACTCCCCACGATTTTGCCAGGATTAGCTCCTGTAGACGTGCAGATGATGGAGCAGTCTCCTGATGCGGCTACTGTTGAGAATCTTGATAGTGATTTTAAGTTTCTTTCATGGCGAAATCCCCTGCTTGATCTAGATGTGCGATCGATGATTGTCAGTAGTACTTCGGTCGGCAAGTCCCTTGAAGGCATTCTTGCCGTTGCCCACGAAGCACCACGCACATGGTCACGGCCAGAACGAGAAATGGTGCAAGCAGTTGCTCAACAAATTGGGTTAATTGTTCACCAAAATGAATTACAGCGCTTGTCCGATGAACGCCAAAAGTCGCATCAGTCTGTTCAGTTTGGTTTAGTTGCATTACAGCAATGCAATGCCCTTGAGAAACTGCATCATACGGCGACGCAATTAATGGCTCAAGTTACACAGTCGCCGCTAGCGGTACTAGTGGTATGGCTCCCAGGTCGGCAAGGTGAACAGATCGCATCAGTATTTGCGAGTCGTGATGAATATCAGCTCACAATTACGGAAACTCTGATCGCGATCGAAGAAGATCCTCTTGCTCAGTGGGCGATTCAAAGTGAAGGAATTCTGCCGCTAAGTATTCACGATTTGCCAGAACAGACGAAAGCTTGGCTAAATGCACCTGCCCTTGGCCATTTGATGGTAACTGCATTACGGACTACTCCTGAGCATCAGCCCACAGGGATGATTTTGGTAGCCGATCGCGTGGGACGACGTTGGGTCGATCGCCAATTGCAAGCATTTAATATGTTGGCAAATCAGCTAGCTTGGTCGCGCCGCCATTTATTACTAGTTGATCATCTTAAGCACAACCGCCAAGAATTGGAACGTCTCAACTGGTACAAGCATC
>JBJTVM010000353.1:0-10343 GCA_046081205.1 Pseudanabaena sp.
TCATCATAATAAGTGTAGTCGCCAATGATGATATTCGGATTAGTGACCGTGTTCTGAATAAAACAAACTTGAGGAAACCCTACCATTGGATGGGGATTTGTGCGATCGGGGTAGTTCATAAATTTCAGTCATACTGAATCACAAAATGGCTACACAATTTTATGATTTTAAAACTTTTACTGGGTTTGTTAGAGAGAATCAACAGGAATTTGCATTTTTAAATTGAATACTTTGCCAAAGCTTTGGGCGATCGCTTCTTTTACTTTTACAAGTTTAATATCTGGGACTAACTGATCAAGATTACAAACTTGGCAATCAGTAATTCCACAAGGCACAATGCGATCAAATCCTGATAAGTCCATATTTACGTTCAGCGCAAATCCATGCATGGTAATCCATTGGCTAACCTTGATGCCAACTTGAGCAATTTTTTGATGTTGACCTGCATTATTAATCCATACACCAGTCAAACCTTGAATGCGCTGCGAAGCTACGCCAAAATTAGCCAATACCTGAATGATTACTTCCTCAAGTTGGCGCAAGTACCAATGTAAATCATGTTGATGATAGTCAAGGTTTAAGATGGGATAGGCTACTAATTGCCCGATCGCGTGATGGGTAACTTCGCCGCCGCGTTCGATGCGATGACATTCGATATCAGGATCATCTGGACTAAATTTTAAAAACTCTAAGCTCGACCCTTGCCCAAGTGTATAAACAGCAGGATGTTCAACTAGTAATAAAACATCAGGTAAGTCTTTTCCCTCTCGTCTTGCTTGCTTACGCTCCTCAACGAGTTTTTTTTGCCACTGCCATGCAGTTAGGTATGGAGTTGGGCGATCGCCTTGGTAAAGCAAACAAGTTCGGTTCATATTAAAGGCTTGATAACTATAATGTGAGTTCGATATCGCCATTTGGAGCGTGCAAAGCACGCTCCAAATGGTGAAAAATGGTAAGAAGTGCTTAACAATTCTTACCATTTTTTGCTTTAGTCGAATTCAAATTAAATTAGAACGGAAATCTAGGCAAGCTAGGAATTGGAATACTTGGTGTTGGTATCCCCGGAATTGAAATTGGGAAATTTGCACCTGGAAATAGATTGTTAAACACTGAACGCACCTTATCAATCCCAGGAATTTGATTGGTAAAGCCGTCAAAAAGATTGCCTTGAAGCAGCTTCACAAACTCATTCTCTGTCAGTTGCTGAATTACTCCCAAACCGCCTCCCTGATCAACTTCAACCTTTTCACCAGCTTTTAAGACCACTTCGTCTGATTGATTGCCAGACTGTTGAGTCTGTTCAATTTTCAATATTGGTTTATCATTGGCTGGCTTTCCATTGTGGGGTTCGACAGGACGTCCTTGTTGTTGAGGATTGGTTGTAGGTAATACTGGTTTTATTGGTGCAACTGGTGCTGTGAATTGCTTCGATTTGGGTGAAGTAGTTGGAGAAATTACATTTGGCTTTTGAGTTGATGGCTTATTTGGTGTTGTTGGTTTAGTAGTTGGCTTTTGAGTTGATGGCTTAATTGGTGTTGTTGGTTTGGTTGTTGGCTTCTCAGTGGGTTTAACTGTTGTTTGCTCCTCATCTTCATCAATGATAGGAGTTGCGTTGCGCTTAACTACGACTTCACCCTCTAATACTGTGACCTCTTGATTGCCTGACTCGTCCACTTCTAGTAAATAGGTTGTACCGCGTACACCTGTTGTAATCGATGATGAACAAGCATTAACTGCGCCATTAATTAAAATTGTTCCCTTTTTTAATCGAGCGCATTGCCCAATGTTTAGCACTGAATTAGCAGACAGCCGAGCAACTGCACCAGTATTAAATAAAAGAGCAGTCCTAGAATTACCAGTGCGGACTTGTTGTTTCTGTCTTGCCACATCATTCAAAGATGCTTGCTTATTTTGAATAAATACTTGATTACCATCAAGAATTTCTTGCACAGTGGCTTGAGTTGATTGTGCAGATACGGGGGCAATCTGTGGAGTCGCTAGAGCAAAAATGCATAGACCTGTCAAGAAAAAAGCAATCCGCTTTTGGTGAGGTAGTCTAAAAATCCTTTGTATAGAATTTTGAAAAAGATTCCATAAATACATATGTGATTATTCTCCCTAATTGATCTAGAGACAGGGTTTAATGAATTGAAGGCTGCGTCCCAATTTTCCCGATCGCTAATCGCAAAGACAGTTATATTATGCAAAAGGTTTCAGCAATATCTGAGGTGCTCACCAATCAAGGTTTGATTTCAACTGATCGGGTGAGTTACCAAACTAAATTTCGCACACTTTTGACGAATATTTCGGCGGCGATTGCTCAAGGTAGCAAAACTGCGCTAATTGGCGCAACAGGTTCAGGGAAAACGACATTTTTAAGGTTGCTTAATCGTTTGACCGATCCATCGGCGGGAACTATTTTTCTCAACGGCAAAAATATCCAAGAAATTCCGATTCAAACTTTGCGGCGAAGAGTAATGCTGGTTCCACAGGAGCCAAGTTTGCTGGGGATGACTGTTAATGAGGCGATCGCCTATCCTTTGAAATTACAAAATTTGCCCCAGAGTGAAATTAATGCGCGAGCTCAAAAATGGATCGACAAATTGCAAATTGATCGCAAGTTACTTAATCGCTCAGAGTTAGAGCTATCGCTCGGTCAGAGACAATGGATGGCGATCGCCAGAGCTTTGATTATGGAGCCAGAGATACTTTTACTAGATAAACCAACTTCAGCTTTAGATCGGGGTTTATCGCATTTGCTGTTAGATACCTTAACTGAGCTAACTCAACTACCTCAGCCTGTCACCGTAGTGATGATTAACCATCAACTTGATC
This sequence comes from Pseudanabaena sp., assembly GCA_046081205.1. GTDB lineage: Bacteria > Cyanobacteriota > Cyanobacteriia > Pseudanabaenales > Pseudanabaenaceae > Pseudanabaena. The sequence continues at coordinate 2,836 of JBJTVM010000353.1, forward strand.
TAGTCCAAACATGGTGTGATCGGCTCATTTGTCTTCATAAGGGAGAATTAGTGCAGGATGCTGAGGCAAGTCTGATTAATTGGCAAGAGATTGATGATTTGTTGAGACGTAATTCTAGTCCCCAGGAAAGCGATGAATTTTAGCTAATCGCAGAGCAATCCTTCCTATTTTGCGCCATTTGCGCCGTTATTTGTAGTTTGAGTTTAACCAATCTGATAGGTTTGGTTTCTACCTAGTTCTTTAGCTCGATACAGTGCATAGTCAGCTGCCGTTAGCAACATTGAAGGGTGGGAATCGACCATCGGAACCAAAGATGTCACTCCCATACTTAACGTCACAAGCTGGCTAACTGCGGAATCCTCGTGGGGTATGGCTAATTCTCGCAGTCCATGCCGAATAATTTCAGCAATAGCCATAGAGCCTTCGATGTCAGTATTTGGTAGCACCACCACAAACTCTTCGCCCCCATAACGCGCCGCCAAATCCGCAGGACGACGTACTGATTGCTTAATCAAAAGTGAAACCTTGCGGAGACAATCATCCCCAACCACATGCCCATAGGTATCGTTATAGTTTTTAAAGAAATCAATGTCACACATGATCAAAGACAATGGTAAATGCTCTCTTGCGAGTCTCTGCCACTCCTGATCTAGATATTCATCAAAGCATCGACGATTGGCAAGTTGAGTTAAACCATCTAAATTAACTAAGCGCCCTAATTTTTCATTTGCTTCTTGCAGTAAAGTTTCCGCAATAATTCGACTGTTAATTTCTTGCTTAAGTCGTTCATTTTGTTCTTGTAGCTTTTTTTGTAATTTCCGCAAGGCAATCTGATTTTCTACTCTTGCTAGTACTTCCGCAATTTGAAATGGCTTAGTGATGTAGTCAACGCCACCCACTGCAAAAGCTTGTACTTTGTCTAAAACCTCATCCCGCGCACTAATAAAAATGACTGGAATATCACGAGTACTATCAAGAGACTTTAGTTGCTCACAGACCTGAAAGCCATTCATATTTGGCATATTAATATCTAACAACACCAAGTCAGGCATTGTAGTCTGTACAGTTGATAATGCTGTTAAGGCATCACTTACACCACTTACCTCATAACCCTTACGTGTCAACATACTTGTTAGCAAATGTAAGTTGGGTGGCGTATCGTCTATAACTAGCACGGAATCTTTTTTAGGCAAGGCTTCAGGCAGTTGCATGTTCCTATCTTTAGACCATTTTGAACGCAGTATTAAAATTTATCGCTCTATAGTATGGTTTTTGAGATACTAATACTCCATAACTTAAAAATACATGAAAAACGTATTGCCAACATTATAGTAATCATAGTGGATTGCCAAAATTTGTGATAAGCCTAATCTTGCAGGCTTTTTTCTCACAAATTCTTTAAAATCGCCATAAACTATTTGTTTAAGCATAGTTTGCTCATGATTATTCTCACAATTAAACTTTAGACTATTTGTAGCTTAAAAATTGTATTGGAAGATCTATAGCATTCATAATTCATTTGTGATTGTTGTACTGTTTGATGTTCAACAGCAAAACGCTGTATATAGCGCTTTTCAAGCAAGCAAGGTACATAGGTTTGTTTCCCCGCAGAAGGCAGGGAAACAAACTTGTACTTCACTAGCCTGATAAAAGCTATATCAGTTAAGATACTGGTTAATGTCGAGTGCGCTAGCCTCCACATAAACTTTTTCAATTATTGTGTGAGCTAATGTCTAGTAGTGCATCTCAAAGAATCGATCTCTCAGGAAGTGCTTTGGGAATGGTCTCAACTATTAGTTTCCCTGCGATCGTGGGAACTGCTGACATGATGCTCAAATCGGCAACTGTGAGACTAGTTGGATATGAAAAAGTGGGCAATGGTTTTTGTACGGCGATTATCCGTGGTTCAATTACCGACGTTCGTATGGCTGTCGAAGCTGGAGCCGAAACTGCCAGAGAATTTGGGCAACTAGTGTCCACAATTGTGATTCCTCGACCTTACCCCAATTTAGAGGCGATTCTGCCAATTAGTAGTCGTCTTAGTCAGTTAACGGATGGTCAATATAGTCGTTTGAGTAACCAAGCGATCGGATTACTAGAGACTAGAGGTTTTCCGGCGATGGTGGGAGCCGCCGATATGATGCTGAAATCAGCAGATGTAAGTCTGGCGGGCTATGAAACCATTGGGGCAGGTCTATGCACCGCCATTATTCGTGGCAATGTTGCTGATGTGGCGATCGCGATCGAAGCAGGAATGTATGAGGCTGAACGCATTGGTGAGTTTCATACCCTGATGATTATTCCTCGTCCTCTTGATGATCTAGAAGAAACTTTGCCAACTTCAGAATATTGGATCGAATCACCAATACCTGTAAGTATCCCCATGATTGCTTTACAAGAACAAGAACGAGAATTGGTGCAATTACCTAATTTAGAGATTGCTGAAGTTGAAACTATTTCGATCAGCGATCGCTAAAAGCCCATCAAAACAAGCAGGACGAGAAATGTAAGAATTACTTAGCAGCTTTTATACAGCACTTTTCAAGCAAGCTCGTTAGAAGGATTGGTTTTCCCGCCGAAGACGGGGAAACCAATCCTTTTACTTCACTAGACTGGATAAACGCTATATTTGGGTTTTATGTTTTAAGCAAAGCTGTCATAGCTATACAAAATAAAAAGTTGTCAGATCATTTTGGATTCTTTTAGTGCTTCGATACCAGTGCATGAAAGCGCTACTATGCTTTCGTTATAGTGTATTCCCCTTAATTACTCTTAAATCCCTGTATGTAAATAAGCCAAGATTATATGGACTATTTAGATTTATCATAGCGGCTTATATTGTCAAATGTACCGCCACTCGTTATCGTAGATATAAAGATAGACTTGAATATATTATTAGTATTCAACTTCCTTGATTATTCAGATTTAAAATGACCAAGTCTGTAGTAATAAATACTTATTTACTATTTTTTAACAACTAGGTTAAGTAATTAATTGCAACAAGAAGTCAAAAATATCTGTAAATTAGCTGCGAAAGCTGTCTACAAAAAATGTAGCTGCCAAAACGTGCCCAGCGTCATCTCATTTTTATTTTGTATTAAAAATTTGAAATTTGATGTTTAAAGCGAACCGATCGTAGCTAAGATCAGTAGTTGCGCTCGTGCATCTACATCTTTTGATAGATACAACCTCAAGAACTTCAGTTTTTTAGAGAGTCGTAAGGACACTGACTTAAATTATGGCGATCGGTATTGGAATGATCGAGACCAGGGGCTTCCCTGCAGTTGTAGAAGCTGCTGATGCTATGGTCAAGGCTGCTCGAGTCACCCTTGTGGGTTACGAGAAAATCGGTAGTGGACGGGTAACTGTCATCATCAGAGGTGATATCTCTGAGGTGAAAGCTGCCATGGCTGCTGGTGTTGAAGGTGCAAATCGGGTTAATGGGGGCGAAGTTGTTTCGACTCATACCATTGCTCGACCACACGAAAACCTAGAGTATGTTCTGCCTATTCGCTATACGCGAGAAGTAGAGCAATTCGCATTTTAAATTTACTTAGTAAAGATTGTCTCAAAAAGACTCTCTCAAAAAAAGTACCAAAAGTCTAAATTTTCATTAATTTCATCATCTGTTTTTTATTAGGAGAACATTAATTATGGCGATCGCAGTTGGAATGATTGAAACCCTCGGTTTCCCTGCAGTTGTAGAAGCAGCAGATGCTATGGTCAAGGCCGCTCGCGTAACCTTAGTTGGCTATGAAAAGATCGGTAGTGGTCGTGTGACCGTTATCGTCCGTGGCGATGTATCCGAAGTACAAGCTTCAGTTGCAGCAGGTACTGAGTCTGTAAAGCGTGTAAACGGCGGACAAGTGCTTTCCACACACATCATTGCACGTCCTCACGAAAACCTTGAATACGTTCTACCTATTCGCTACACCGAAGAAGTCGATCAGTTCCGTGACAATGTGAACTCTATCCGTCCTATCAACCGTCCATAGTTAAGGACTTAGCTAGCGCGATCAACCTTATCTAAAGGTTGTTTTTGTTATTACTCAGACTTTGCCTAGCATCTATCCGTATTTTATTCATTCTGTAAACGTACTCATAACAATATGCAAATCGCTAAAGTTTGCGGTACGGTCGTCAGTACCTACAAAGAGTCAAATTTGTCTGGAACTAAGTTTCTGCTTTTGCAAGTTATTGATTTGCAAGGGCAGTTGCTTCCAGAATATGAAGTGGCTGCTGATACAGTCGGTGCTGGCGTAGATGAATGGGTGTTATTTACTCGTGGTAGTGGTGCTAGACAAGTGACAAATAGCGAAAATCGTCCGATTGATGCTGCAGTTATTGCCATTATCGACACAGTGAGCCTGAGCGATCGCACTCTCTACAGCAAAAAATACAATGAGAGAATGCAATAGAGATATTTATTCGTAAGTATCTCTCGTTCAATTATTGATCAGCGCTAGTAATCACACAGTTCTCCGACGTTGTAGCTTAAGTTGTTATTTGGAGGAGCGCTTTTAAGTTCTTATACTCTCGATTTTGACAATCAAGATATAGGTAAAGCTTAAAAGTGCAGATTCACTATGGTAGTTCGTAGCTTTGCTGCCCCCCCTACACCTTGGTCTAGGAACTTGGCAGAACCCAAAATAGATCCATCCGCCTACGTTCATTCTTTTTCTAATCTAATTGGCGACGTTTATATCGGCGCTAATGTTTTGATTGCCCCTGGAACTTCAATTCGTGCGGATGAGGGGCATCCTTTTTATATTGGAAATAGTACAAACGTCCAAGATGGTGTTGTAATTCATGGGCTGGAACAAGGTCGTGTAATTGGTGATGACGGTAAAGAATATTCCGTCTGGATTGGAGATAGTACCTCCATCACGCATATGGCTTTGATCCATGGACCAGCCTATGTTGGAAATAATTGCTTTATCGGGTTCCGCTCGACGGTATTTAATGCGCGAGTCGGTGACGGCTGCATTATTTCTTTACATGCCCTTGTCCAAGATGTAGAAATTCCTGCGGGTAAATATGTTCCAGCTGGTGCAGTGATTACAACGCAGCAACAAGCCGATCTGCTACCGAATGTGCGGGAATCAGACCAAAACTTTGCGAGTCATGTTGTCGGTATCAACGAGTCCTTAAGACAAGGTTATCGCTGTGCTGCTGATATTGCCTGCATTACACCGATTCGCCAACAACAAGAGAACTCGCCACAGCCAATCAGTTATGCTGCTGCCAGTTTTAATACAGAGCTTAATAAGCAACATTCTAATCAAATTAATCAAAACCTTACAAATACACCAGCACAGAGGAATGAACCTATGAATGGGGATTTAGCACAGCAAATACGACAACTTTTAGGTCAGGGCTACCATGTTGCAGTTGAGTACGCAGATGTGCGTCGCTTTCGTAGTGGATCTTGGCAATCTTATGCTATTCCACATACATCTGAAGCTACAACAGTAATTACTGCTGTACAAGCTGCCTTAGTTGAAAATGAAGGCGAGTATGTGCGTTTAGTTGCAGTTGATCCCAAAGCAAAGCGCCGTGTTTCCGAAACTATTATCCAACGCCCCACTGATAAGCCTACGGCAATCAGCAATAATGCAACCGCCAGTAATGGAACTAGCACTTACAGCGCACCTAAAGCGACCTCCAATGGTGCTGCTGTTAACACCAGTGCTGATATTTCGGGGCAAGTTCGTCAACTGCTTGCTCAAGGCTATCGCATTAGTACTGAGTATGCCGACGCACGCCGATTCCGTTCCGCAGCATGGATGACTGGTCCTGCGATCGATGCTTCCAATGAATCTACTGTGATCGCTGCATTAAATAATATTCTTGCGGAGCATGAAGGTGAATATGTGCGCTTGGTAGGAGTCGATCCTAAAGCGAAACGCCGTGTCGTCGAAACAATTATTCAACGTGCCGATGGTCAAGCGGTGAACATTGGTCATGCCAATGGTAATGGTGCAGCAGTCAGCTATAGCGCACCTCGCGCAGCTAATGGCAATGGTGTTGCTAATGATGTATCAACTACAGTTGGTCAGCTTTTGGCTCAAGGTCATCGCCTTAGCGTTGAACATGCCGATGAGCGTCATTTCCGTACTACTTCTTGGCAGACTCTACCTGCTATTACAGCTAGCAGCCCTAAAGCCGCGATCGCTGCTTTAGAAAATTACATCGCTGAATATAGTGATGAATATGTGCGTCTTGTCGGGGTTGACACCAAGGCAAAGCGCCGCGTTGTTGAATTACTAGTGCATCGTCCAGGAGGTCAGCCTGTAGCAGCAACTCGGACTGCGGTTAAGGTAAGCAACTCTAGCAATAGTTCCTATGGTGGTAGTGCTGGTAAACTCAGCGCAGATATGTTGTCACGCATTCGTCAACTGTTGTCTCAGGGATATCGCATTGGCACTGAACATGCTGATGAGCGCCATTTCCGTACTAGTTCTTGGAGTAGCTGCTCACCGATCGCTGCATCAAATGAGTCTGAAGTAATTCGTGCCTTAGAAGATTGTCTTGCTGAGCATGGTGATGAGTATGTGCGTTTGCTAGGTATTGACACCAAGGCAAAACGTCGTGTGTTTGAAGGTATCATTCAACGCCCTGCAAAGTAATGTTTCTAAATAGGGAACCTCGCTTTGCGAGGTTCTCTATTTAGAAAGTAATTAGCGAATAATTGTTGACAAGGACTTCGTTAAGTCCTTGATGAATTTATACCAAGTTAAGAAATGGCTTAGCTGTTTCTTAACTTGAAATCCCTTACTAGACTTAGTTTTCAATTCACAAAAGTTAGGTAAGGATGTGCGACGCTTCGCGCCGCACATCCTTACTACAAATCTTAGGACTACCCGTGAATTGGTATTTGAGAAGATAAAAATCATGCAATCGAACTACTTACCACCTTTAGAACCGATCGGAGATTTTCGCTCCTACGTTTGTGGGGATGTAGTGATCGATCAAACTGCGGCGATCGCATCGGGAGTATTAATTCAAGCTGATCAGGGGAGCTGTATTACCATTGCCGCAGGTGTATGTATTGGGATGGGCGCTATCCTTCATGCTCAAGATGGACTCTTAGAAATTGGGGCTGGGGCAAATTTGGGGGCTGGAGTTCTAGTTTATGGAACTTGCAAAATTGGGGAAGGGGCTTGCATTGGTGCTTCGAGTTCAATCGTGCGTGCAGTAATTGCCAAAGGTGCGATCGTGCCACCATCTTCTTTAATTAGTGGTTTAGATCAAAGTGCGGTGGAGAAAGAGGCGAGTCCTGCGATCGCCCAAGAATTAGAAATTAATAAGACTAATCCGTCACCCACAAACCACTCGTTTACAACGGAAACACAGGTAGAAATTCCCACAGATGCGATCGCAAATCAAGGTTTAGAAAATGCTGATGTTTCGAGTAATGAGCAATCTAATCCAGCCATAAATCCTCTGGAAACTGATATCGCGAACCTTGTAACTGCGAATTCTGCACAGGCTAAAGCCCATGCTCA
>JBJTVM010000354.1:0-5815 GCA_046081205.1 Pseudanabaena sp.
TTTTCGCTTTCGTCGAACTGCCGTTAATACTTAGGCATCGGCATAAAGCCCAAATAAATAAAGGCGGTGCGAAGCACCGCCTTTATTTATTTGGGCTTTTGAGGTTGAGGAGGCGCACCACTAAGGGGTGCGCTTCCTCAACCCATTTATACCAATTTACAAAAGTGTGGCAACACTTTCGTGAATTAAAAACCGAACCCGTAATGGTTTTAAAATCAGAAAATGGGGTAGTCATTTTCTGATTTGGTCTAACCTCTGAACTCATGTAGGATTGCTTTAGTCCCAAATATAGTTAACGAGCGTGCAATCTTCTCATCCTATCTTGACTGAATCAGAGCATTTATCTGTAGCCGATCGCATTGAATCATTTAAAGCTGGATTTCTCGGCGCGATCGCTAGTGTGTTTGCATTTTTTGCGATCGCCCTATGTCATCACTTTTTGCAGAATTTCCTGCCTGTGCAACTACCCAGCAGTTTTGAGCTTAGTAGTCCCTTCATATTGCTAATTAAGCTAGGCATGATTGGCTTTTCAGGTTTTTTGTTTGCGGTTACCTATCGCTACATCGTGCGGCGCGATCGCAACTCCCATCTCAAATCAGGTGCAATTTTAGCCTTTGCCTGTATCCGTAGTTTTGGTGCAATTGATCGTGACTTGCCTACACTAACGCTATTGCCTCTAGTCCAACTAGCTTTGGTAAACGCCATCTTATTACTGGAAAATGTTGTGTGGTTAACGATCGTCCAAAGGCTTCTCGAAACCGCCATTCAGCAAAAATGGATCGCGGCATTTGGTTCAGCAAAGGATTGAGAAATTTATGGCTAGTCAAATCTGGCAATGGATCACCGAACCTCTTGCTCTAGAATTTATGCGGAATGCTTTGATTGCAGGTGGTTTGGCAGGAATTATATGCCCAGCGATCGGGTGCTTTTTGATCGTTCAACGGATGGCTTTGCTGGGGGATGTGATGACGCATACGGTGATGCCAGGGATGGCGATCGCCTTTTTTTGGCGCATTGACGTTGCCATCGGCGCATTTATCTCAGGAATTGGTAGTGCTTTTTTAATCGCATGGTTACGATCGCAAACTCGTGTCAAGGTTGATGCAGCAATGGCGCTAACTTCTTCAAGTTTTTTTGCGATCGGCATTTTGTTAATTTCCTTGCTAAAAATCAAAATTGATCTGCACAGCTTTCTGTTTGGTGATATTCTCAGCGTCACGCCAACCGATACGATCCGCGCAGGAGTCATTACCGTGATCGTGCTAGCGGCGATCGCCACATTCTATAAGCAATTACTTTTTTATACCTTTGATCGCATTGGTGCAAAGGCTCTGGGACTGCCTGTTAATCTAATCTATTTAGGATTAATGGCAGGTGTGACTTTGACGATTATTGCCAGTATGCAAACGATGGGGGTGGTATTGGTTGTGTCGCTTTTAGTTGGGCCAGCGATTACCGCCTATCTATTAGTTAAGGAATTGCATCAGATGATTTTTGTAGGTGCAGGGTTAGGAGTGACGGCAAGTGCGATCGGTTTATATGCTAGTTACTACCTCAATTTGCCTTCTGGTCCCGCGATCGTTGTAGTGGTGCTTTTATTATTTTTATTGACTTTAGTTTTTAGTCCTAGTCAAGGCTTACTTTCAAGCAAATAAAAAGCGGCGCATCGCGCCGCTTTTTATTTGCTTGTGCAAAATAAAGGCGGCGCGGAAGCTCCGCCTTTATTTATTTGGGGCTATAGCGTCGTTTCTTCGGGTGTACTTTCTTCAGATTCTTCTGCAATAACTTCTTCTACAACTGGTTTTGGCTTGGTTGGCTTGGGACCTCTGACCAAAGCGAGATTTACGGGAGCCTTTACTTCTTCATCCCTTCCTCCTCTTTTATCTCTTTTGCCCTTGCCACCATCACGGCGAGAACGCTTTTTGTCGGAGTCGTCAGACTGTCTCGCGCTAGGTGTGGTTTCGGTTGTTTCGGTTTTTAGCTGACGGTCTGCTTTCTTGATAGGACGTTCTACCATTGTTAAATTCCTGATTAACTTGATGTATTTGTATCCTAGCCTGTTTAGGCATAATCTCGCGAATAAAACTGACCATAAAACCTAAAAGTGGAGGGCGCGTAAAGCATCCCTCTACTTTGTACCGCACTTGCTTGGAAAGCTCTATAACTAACTGAGCGTGAATTCGATATAGCCATTTGTGCCGCGCGAAGCGCGGCGCAAATGGCGCGTGACGTTAACTGATAATTGACTTGATGAAAGCGATCGCTTCTGATCGCGAACTAATTTTGCCTTCTACCTGAGCAATTTTTACACTTTCTAAAAGTTCCCCAATCTTTGGACTAGGTGGTATCCCTAAATCCTTACGAAGATCGTCACCTGTAATTAATGAAATTGGATAGGCGATCGCATCATTAGGATTGAGCCAACGCTCCAACCAAGGAAAAATCTTTTCAGAGCCGTAACCACTAGCCAAAGCGATCGCCGCGATCGCAGGGAAAAACTCTAATGTTGATTGAAAAAATTTATATTGCTCCCTAGGGCTAGCTTGATCTAGCAAGTTAATAAATTGAGGCAAGTATCTCAAAATACCTACTAACCAGCGTTGCTCAGACCGACTTAATCCCAAAGACTCAAGAGCAGTTGCACTATTGTTTAAAGCTGCTAATTTGACGATGACAATGGCATAGCGATCGCCTGATAAATGTTTGCCAAAAAATAATTCCAAATTAGGAAACTGGGCTAGCAAACTAGAGATTACTCTCTCAATATTTGCAAATCTGGGCAAATCTAAATGCTGAATGGGGAGCCAATCTTCTAAAATGCGATCTTTGACGGCTTCCAGCATCCATTGGCTACCATTGTGAATTGACAATAGATAACTTAATTCTGTGCGTACCCGTTCTGCTGCCACAGATTTTAATCTCGGCGCAAGTTTAATCAAAACCTGTCGCGTTAAATCTTCGATCGCAAAGCCCAATTGGGCTGATTGTCGATATCCCCGCAGAACCCGTAAAGGATCTTCCGCCAAGTTCTCAGGAGCGACCATCCTAATTCTCTTCGCTTTTAAATCCCCAATTCCATCAAAAGGATCAATAAAATCTTCACCTGCAAATAACCCATCACCCATCCCCAATGACTGATCGCCAATCAATTGATGACATTCCATCGCGATCGCATTCATACAAAAATCGCGCCGCCCCAAATCGTCAACTAACCTACTACCCATCTGTTGCGCAAAATCCGCTGTACCGCTCTTAAAAACAACCCTTGCAATTTTGCGCTCAGCATCCAGAACTACAAAACCTGCTTTGTACTTACGGGCGATCGCTTGGGCTATTTCTAGAGCATTCTCAGGTAAGACAAAATCGAGATCAAGATATTTACCTTGACGCTGTAATAGGCGATCGCGCACCCATCCCCCCACGAGATAAGTTGGTGTAGGCAAATCACTAAAATCAAAAGGAAACTGCTGCAAAATCTATCTATAATCCGCTTATCTAGAGGTGTTGACTGCTTAGATATGTTATACGATCGCTGTGCTGATCCAGCAAAATTCTAAATAGGCAAGGATGGGTGGCGCGAAGCGCCGCCCATCCTTGCCTATTTAGCACCAGCAAATTTTGGGGCTTGGTATGAAGCATGTTTTTGTAGTACGGTTACACTTGTAGATAGAGTTTTGGGCAAAACCTTGTCATTTAAGGATAAAACAATCGCGATTACAGGCGCTTCAGGCTCGATGGGACGAGCGCTGATGTCTGAGCTATCTAAACGAGGGGCAAAATTAGTCGCACTAACCACTTCACCCAATGTGAGTTTTCCAATAACAGATAATGATATTCAAGGAAATCAAAAGATAGAAGTACTCACATGGCAAATAGGTCATGAGTCAGAACTGCGCGATCGCTTACAAAACGTGGATATTCTTATTCTCAATCACGGCATAAACCTAATGGGAGCAAGAGATTCAGCATCTATTTACAAATCCTATGAGGTCAATACTTTTTCAGTTTTTCGCTGGATTGATTTATTCCTAGAAACAATACTTAATTCAGACAAGTCCAATCAGAAAGAAATATGGGTCAATACCTCAGAAGCGGAAGTTAATCCTGCTCTGAGTCCCTTGTATGAGCTTTCCAAACGTGCCATTGGTGATTTAGTCACTCTCCGTCGCCTTGATAACGCTTGTACAATTCGCAAATTGATTTTGGGCCCGTTTAAAAGTGAGCTTAATCCCTATGGGGTGATGTCGGCAAGTTTTGTGGCTTGGGCGATCGCCGTTTTTGCCGAAATCGGTTTTCGCGATATTATCGTCACGGTTAATCCCATCACTTTCATCGCCTATCCTGTCAAAGAATTTTGGCGATCGCTCTATTTCCGAATATTCTCTCACCGAAAGTAATAATATGAATCTCGCATTACAAATAGAAATCTGTAAATTTATTCGGGAGATCGGACAAAAAGCAATTCACCTGAGGGAGTCTGGTTTTCAGGTCGATGAGAAGGGCTTTGATGACTACGTAACTAATGTTGATCGTGAACTCGATCATCTCCTCAGCCAAAGATTCCAAGCATGGTTTCCCGATGATGTGGTAATTAGTGAAGAAAATCCGCGATCGCAGGAACTCTGGAAGCAATATGCAGAACTACATCAAAAGTACTGGTTTATTGATCCCATTGATGGCACGGATGACTTCATTCATGGACGTGAGTTCTATTCGGTAATGGTTGGGATCTTAGAAGCCTTTCAGCCTACATTGGGTTGGATCTATGCACCAAAGAACGATCTCTTATATTTTGGCGGTGCAGCGATTAATGGAGTATTCATTGTCACCAATGGGAATGTTCCTGAAGTTCTCTATGCTGCTCCGCCGATTGGTGCAAGTGGCGACTGTGTGATCGTCAGCAAAAAAGATGATCTTGCCTATGGTAATGCTATTCGTGCGGCGGTTCCGAATGTCGAGTTTTATACTCTCGGTAGTTTTGGCTTGAAGGTAATGGAAGTTGTCCAAGGGCGTGCAAGTGCCTATATCTATCTCAATCGTCGGGTGAAGCTCTGGGATACGGTTGGTCCCTTAGCGATCGCTAGAGCCGCAGGACTAGTTTGTTGTGATCTCTCAGGACGCGAGATTGGATTTGGCTATGATGATATTCATCCTGAGAAGTTAACTCACAATCAACTAATCGTGGTTGGCTGGCCGAAATTTATTGATGAATATTTGGCAGCAATTTATCAAGAACTACAAACCCAAGTATAAGAAAGGCGGCGCAGGACTGCTCAAGCTCTATGAGTGCATGATGTTTGTATGGATTTTAATGCTAGGCTGCGAGTAGTTATAAAAAAATCATGTGGGGGGTTAGCATTTGTGCCAATATTTTTATACTCTCCGCCACTATTTTAAATCGCAGATGCTGAACCCTGTTTGCTTGTCACTTTTCAAGCTTACAATTACCTTAAATTCATTATCAGTTAATGGCATTACTGAGAGTCTTGGCTGTTTGACTAAGCCAATATTTGCTAATTCTGGAGTTTCTTTTATCTTACTTAATGTTATTGGCTTCTCAAAGGTTTCTACTGGCTCAAAGGTGACGCTTAACCATTTGGGATCGTCGGTGGTTGGGTCTTGATGGGCAGTGACGATTACTTTCATTTTACCCATGATGCTATTTCCTTCTTGGCTGTGGTAAAACAGGACTTCATCGTTTAGTTGCATGGCTTTGAGGTTGTTCCGTGCTTGGGGATTGCGGACGGAATAGATTTCAAATTTGCCATGTAATAGAATTTTTTGCCAGCTATAGCGGAAGGGTGCGAATTTTACT
>JBJTVM010000355.1:0-4165 GCA_046081205.1 Pseudanabaena sp.
TATGTCCTAAGCAAAACTTGCTTTGCTATATAAGGCTGAGTTTGTAAGTATTTCGTCCTTGTTGCTTGGATTGATAAAGAAGTTCATCAGCAATCTGTAATATCATTTCTGGCGAATTAGTTGAACTAGGAATTACCGTGACAGCTCCCAAACTTATAGTGACGAATCTACTTATTTCAGAAGAATCATGAGGAATTTGCAGATTTTGAACTTGTGTAAGAATATTTTTAGACACTCTTTCAGCCCCTTCGCTATTGGTGTTGGGTAGCACCACAGCAAACTCTTCACCTCCATAACGAGCTACTAAATCTGAAGTTTGTCTAGTTGCATCTCTGATAGACTTCGCAATTTTGATTAAGCATTCATCTCCAGCCACATGACCATATGTATCGTTGTAGCGCTTAAAGTAATCAACATCGCACAAAATTAGAGATAAGGGTTTGGCTAGATATGCAAGACGTTGCCATTCTTGGGCAAGAAATTCATTAAATCGGCGACGGTTATCAATTTGCGTAAGCTCATCTATCGTTGACAGCTTTTCCAGTTCGCCATTTATAGTTTGTAATCTCTGATTGAGTTGATGTAATTCCTGAGTCTGCTGCTCGATGATCTCTTGCATTTGCGCCATAACATGGTACATTTCGGTCGGATCAATCATTTTTAGCAATTGAGTTTGAGTCACAATTCCAGCCAATTCGCCAGTTGGCTTTTGAATGACTAATCGACGGACATTTAAATCCTGCATTCGTTGATGAACGCTCCAAAGGGAGTCTTCTGGACACATGGTAGTCAAAGGCGTACTCATCACTTCTTGAGCAGAAACTTGAGTAAAATCTAAATTCATATTATGAAACTTGACAACATCTCTCTCAGTGATAATACCTATGGGGTATAAAGTTTGAGGATCGACAATGACGATACAACTGACTCGATGAATTGACATTTGTTGAGCGATAGTAAGGATAGAGTCAGAAGGTAATCCATGGATCACCTGTTTGCTCATTACTTCCATTACACGAACATAGCGCAGTAAGTATTCTGGCTTGAGAATATTGCGGACGCTGTTCGGAGTAACAACTCCCACAACGTGATTTTGCTCATCCATCACAGGAAGATGCCGAATTCTATTTTTGCTAAAGAGTCGTGATAGCGCAAAGATATCTCTGGCTTCAGAACTTTTCAAAGTTATTACATCTTTGGTCATTAACTCAGATAACAACAGATCGTAAACGAGAGTAGAATTTGTAGTGATTCGGACAACATCTCGTTCGGTAAAAATCCCCAATAGCTTCTGCTCTTCAATGACGATTGCACAGCTTGTTTGCTTTTCTGCCATCATCTTGATCGCTGCCTTAATCGATGTAGAGGGTGGTAAGGAAAGAAAGTTAGTTTGAATCGGGATATCAGGAGCTTTTTGTAACATCATTATTTTAAATTCACTATGTTTTTTATGTTAATTCACAAGGGTGAAGCAACATTTTTGCGAGTAAAAAACAAACTCAGTAATGGCTTTAATAAGTCAAAATAGGGTATTACAGCGCTTTGCGCTTACTTAAAACCCAGAAATATTTTTGAAAGTGGCACGAAGCGCCACTTTCAAAAATATTTCTGTACTACTCAAAAAGCCTTAATAGGCTGTAATACATAGGTAAGTATGGGCGGCGCGAAGTACCACCCATCCTTACTACAATAAATCCTTTCCTATTTAGGGCTACCCCAAATAGCATAGAAATTTTGTGTTTTGGTATTGTTCCACATGAATAGCATTTTTTCTCAATTATATAGGAATTATGCAGTGCTATCGAAAATGCTCTTCTTTCCCGTTATGATTCTCTTGGCTTTGATACTTCTTATTTTGAGTTTTCTTATGCCTAGCTATTTACTTGCTTAACAATTTCTGCCATGCTCTGATCATTGCGGGTTCCTGATCGGGATTGAGTGTAAACCCTCGTATTGCTCAGCAGGAAATCCCCGATGGACAAATTTCTAGATGAGAATATAGGCGATCGCGCAACCTATGAACTGATGGCAAAAGCGACCGCCTTTATTAGTCAGAACCATCGACAACAGCCAGATCTCGCCGCGATCGCCCAATAGGTACATCTGACCGAATATCATTTTCAGCGCTTATTTACCAAATGGGCAGGCATCTGAATACTACAAAGCAACCACCCCTCACACTCTATGTCAAAGGCACTAACTTCCAAATTCAATTCTGGTGAGCGCTTTTGCGGATACCCTTTAGCGTTTCGACTTATCAGGGTTTAGGGCGATCGCTGGGTCGTCTTAATGCTGCTAGAGCGATCGGTAATGCCGTTGGGAGCAATCCCATTAGTTTTCTCATTCCCTGTCATCGCGTGATTCGCGAATCTGGTGAGTTAGGCGGCTATCGATGGGGATTGGTATCAGAAGTAAGTTGAACAGTTCCCGAAGAACAGTTATATAGACAAAGAATAGATGGCTCCCCGATGCCTTCAGATAATCGGCTTGATTATGTTGATTAACGTCAGTTAGTGCGTGTTTGAGAAGTTTTAATCCCCCTGAATCCCCCTTAAAAAGGGGGACTTTTTTTATCTTTTCCCCCCTTTTGTAAGGGGGGTAGGGGGGATCGATCAGTATTTTTAGCAAATGCCTACACTTCTCAAACAGGCTCTTAGATGAAAGCAAAAAATGGGAAGAATCACTAAGCGATTCTTCCCATTTTTCACAATTTGCGGCGTGTAAAACATGCTGCAAATCGCGATATTGAACTTACGTTTGATTAGCCTGATACCAACCAATCTTGGAAGATAGACCATGCGGATTGTTCCCACTTTCCTAGTGGAAAACGATCAGATATAAAGAGTGTCCCTAGTACTTCCTTCTTATTTGATTTGATCAACTGCTCTACTAATGCGTATGTTACCTTATCTATATCCTTCAGTTCTGGATGCTGTTTCCTACTATATCCACTCAGATCGGAGCCAAATGAATCTGCAATGATATCTTTGATTTTTACCGTTTGTCTATCTCCAACATATTCATATTCTTCCTTCGAGTGTAGGTCTTCTCCATCGGGACCTTGCCCTTTTCCTATTTTAGGGATGTCTTCGGGGACCGCCTTGAATGCTTCCACTGAAAAGCACCATGCCAATATTACCACTCGCTCTTTCGCAACCTCTCTTTGTACCGCTTTGCGTAAGTCTTCTGGTTTTGTGAGTCCTTCCTCGAATACATCTACAACTTTTATGTCACAAGCAGAAATCTCTACCATTAATTCGTCTCGTCGAACCTTGTCTTGAGCTGTATGGGATTCATCCTTGTACATTACATCCATTCTCCCTTCATCATCCAGATACTGTCCTCCTATTTGACCATGTGTCCCTGTGAACACAGTAAACAGAGATGATTGCTCCTTTCCTGCTGACTTGGACAGTTGTCGAACTAAACCAGGCCAAGTATCTTGACCTGTCTGCGTTACCCCTGTATATACATCCCCTATTGCCACCAATGGAGTTACAGGGTCTTCTGGTCTTGGGCCCTGTGGTGGTTGAGTTGGTTTCCAACCTTTTCTTTTGCTAGGGTACTGTATATCCTTATCACTATCTCTTTTTTGTCGATCCCAATTCATCTGTGCTTCCGACTGTTCTTGATATCTTAATAGGACATCATTTGGTGTCATGTCACTGTTGGAACTGATTATTTCAATTTTTCTCTGCACATTGGGAGTCGCTCCATTTTGCTGAACTACATGGGTCAACTCATGGGCAATTAACTCCTGACCACCTCGACTATTTGGGTCGTAAGCTCCTTGCCGAAAGAACACATCTTGTCCCGTCGTAAAAGCTTTAGCCTGTATTGATTTATTTAACTGGTCAGACTGCGAATCAGTATGGATCTTTACCCCACTAAAATCTGCCCCCATAGCCTGCCCCAACTTCTCGGACAGATTAGAATCTAGTGATTGACCACTACCACGCGCACTTTGAATCGAAGATTCTAAATCTGTTGAAGCAACTCCACCACCAACATCTCCACGACGCTGAAGCAAAGACTTCATTTGCAATTCGTCCTCTTCTTCCATAGACTCTTATCTTTGAAGGAGAGGGACATCAGACTTCATTTGCAATTCGTCCTCTTCTTCCGTAGACTCTTGCCTTTGAACCCACATTCCGCTCGTAATGGA
>JBJTVM010000356.1:0-4454 GCA_046081205.1 Pseudanabaena sp.
CAATCATCCTGCCTTCTGGTCTGCCTTTTTTATCATCGGCAATGGTCTATAGCAAAGCAAGTTTTGCTTAGCAGAAGATGAGTGGTCGCGGGAAGCGCCGCCACTCATCTTCTGGATTTTGGTTTGTACTGGCTAAACCTCATTTTGCTATGTAATACCAATTCACAAAAGTGTGGCGACACTTCTGTGAATTAAAAAACAAACCCTTACAGAGTTTTGAAGGCACAAAATGGCGTAACCATTTTGTGATTTGGTTGGTATAAGCACGACGATAGGACAGATGCTCAAGCTAGAATCTTTGATAGCGGCTGAGGTACGAGAGTTAGAGCAATTAGTTGGAGAGTTAAACCTATGCAAGTAACTGAAAAGCCCGTTAGCACTGAGCAAACTGAACAAGTTGAGGCTCAAGTGATTGAGAAAGTACCTGAAAAAGAGTCAGATTTGTTGTCTATTAATGCTCAAGTGTCGTTTGCGAGTTTGCTAGCGCTAATTCAAACTTTGCCCAAAGAGCAGAAATGGCAAATATATCAAGCGTTGGGTGCGGAGCTTGCGCCCCAGTCGGCGGCATCAAAAGCGATCGCCCGTTTAGCGGATGAGGATGACGAGTCTAAGTGGATCACGGTTATTGAAGAGGGTGAAGAGGTTGATGTTGACGCTAGTTTGGAATATTTAAAAAATCGTGGCTACAAAGTCGAAGTACCTGCTAAGAGTGCATAATTTGGTGCGTCAGCAAGATTTACCTGAGTTAACCGCAGAGTTGCAAAGAGATTTTCAAGAAATCTGTAATACTGCTTTTACTGAAGATCCTTATGGTTGCTTTGGGTTGCCTAGCCATGATTTGCGGGGTGATTTGAAGCATTATCGTGCCTTGGAGATTGACTATAACGGTGTTTGCTATCGTTTGGTGTATCGGGTGTATGAGTCACCTACACCGAAACGGGTGCAGGTGATTAGTTTTGCTGAGCATGATTTGGCTTATGAAAAAGCTAAAGAAAGGGTTTGATAAATATATGAATTCTAAATATAAATTCTAAAAATCAAAGTAGATGAAGGGTAGCTTTTTATCTGGGCTGAGGATACTGACTAGGAATAGGCTGACGGGGACTAGGAATAATTTTACTTGCCAATTTAACTGCCACTTGGCGCGATCACATCGATAGGCTATCAGTGAAAAAAGAACTATCGCGAACATTAATAATGAGATTTGCCCAACTGTAATACCGAGGGACTCCACATAGATTTTTACGCCAAACTGAGGATCGCTCTCGTAGCCCCATAATCTTTGTAAAAACATATTGGTGTCGGCTAAATTGGGTAAACGGAAAGGAATCCAGCCTAAAAAGACCACTAACTGCGTGATCACGATTGCTAAAATCTGCATTGGTATAGGTTTCCAGATTTTATGTAACCCTTCAAATGCGCTGCAAGCTTGCATCCAAAGGCGATGGACTACCAGAGCCGCACCGTGCCAGACTCCCCAAATGATAAATCCCCAGTTTGCACCATGCCAGATTCCGACTACGAGCATAATGATCATCAAATTTAGGCAAGTGCGCCAAAGCCCACCTCTAGAACCACCAAGGGGAATATAGAGATAATTTCGCATCCATGTGCCGAGGGTCATGTGCCAACGTCGCCAAAAATCGGAGATGCTTGCCGAAAAATAGGGAAAATCAAAATTTTGAGGTAGCTTAAATCCTAATAGCAAGGCGCTACCGCGTGCCATATCGATATAGCCGCTAAAGTCACAATAAATCTGAATGCCATAGGCTAACAGCGCTAACCATAGGTCAACGCTACCTGCGCGTTCCGAATTCCGAAAAGTGAGATCGACGAGTCGAGCCATATTGTCGGCAACAATCCCTTTTTTGACAGCTCCACAGGCAAATAGCCATACACCCTCAGCAATATCAGGTGAGACGGGACGCGATCGCGTGACTAGTTGTGGGGCAAATTCTTGATAACGGGTAATGGGGCCAGATAGAAGTTTGGCAAAGAATAATTTGTAAGCAGCAAAGTTCAGAAAATCTTTTGCTGGGCTGTTTCCACGATAGGTATCGATGAGATAAGCAATTAACTCAAACACAAAAAAACTAAGGGTGATCGGCGGTACGATGTTTGCCTTCGCCCAGATTGCTAGCGAACTCCCCACTGGTAAACCCGTAAGATTACCGATCACCGTTGCGACAAAAGGAATGTATTTAAAACCAAATAGCAGCAGCACATTAAAAAATACCCCCACAAACAGCAGCCACTGCTTCAGAAATTTATCTCCTTTGCGAATTTCTCCCCCTAGCCAGAAATTAACTGCCAACATCACTAGCAATAGCCAAACGTATTGCCTCTGGATAAATGAGTAAAACATTAAGCTTGCTGTCAAAATAACTAACAAGCGTGCTTGCACATTTGGTAAGAGCCAATAAACAATCGTTGTGATAATCAGGAATTGAGCATAATCAAGGGATAAAAAATCCATTTTTATGCCAGCCAAAAACTGAGAAAACTGGAGGGATAGAAAATCCATCGTTAGGAGACTACTTCGGTTTTAGGCAGATTTAGCAGCACCGAAGGATCATCAAGTAGGTCATCATCAAGATGCTTAATGGGAACCCAGCTTGGTAAGGTGGAACTAGCTTCTTCTACCTGTAATTGGACACAGGGAATTGTATCCGAAAGGATGGAGCTTGCCATCATGCCTGTATGAATCTCAACATGTGCCGAGGTGATCGCTTCAAAGATGAGATTCTGCCCAGGAAACACAACCCGCTCAAAATACCACTGAGGGACATCAGTAATTCGAGCAATTTGGATTTTGCTGGTGGCATTTACATAGGAGCAGACAATTATTTTGTCATGAAAATTAGCAGGTAACGGATCAAGTATGGACATAGTATTTTTTATATAAAGTTGTTTAAGCAAAAATTAACAGGACTTTTTGGGGATAAACCCAACCTAGATTAGTTATAAATCCAAAAATATTCCAAACAAAACCAAATAGACCCTGCCAATCTCTTTGAAATTAACAAGAATACTAACCTTGCCATTTTGCTTGTACATAAAGCTAACACTCAAGGTTAATTAGCGATTGTAAACACTACTACCAACTACTAATTCGGCGATCGCTAATTTGATCCCCACTTTGTTGATCCCCATGATTACCGAACTAGCTGCAAATTGAATATAATTAAGATATGTAAAGACCTAGCGATGAATATTCTGCAATTTTCTAATGTGGAAATTGTGGTGAAATCTCCAAAAATAATAAAAACAATAAGAAAAAACTTAGATCAAAGATAAAATCCTATGTCCACCACTGAGTTCATAAAAAATCCCCTTGATTTAACGAGAGATCGATCTGGTGTATCTGTGGGCTGCGATCGCATTCTCTACATCCGCCTACCATGCAATCCGATTTTTCCGATTGGTGTGGTTTACTTATCAGATCATATTCATAAGGTTGCGCCCCATGTGCAGCAAAATATCTTTGACCTAGGCACTGTACCGCCCCTTGATTTTTATGCAGCACTGGATCGGGCGATCGACAAGTTTCAACCCAATTTATTAGTATTCTCATGGCGTGATATTCAGATTTATGCGCCTGTGGGTGGACGCGGCGGCAATCCTCTGCAAAATGCCTTTGAGTTTTACTACGCCAAAAATCCTTTTAAGAAACTACGGGGAGCCATAAATGGGCTACGTCTATTTACCTCTTACTACACTGAACTTTGGCGGAACTCGCAGTTAATCAGACGCGGATTGGATCGCGCTAGACGCTATCACCCCGAAGCTAGAGCCGTGATCGGTGGTGGTGCGGTGAGTGTTTTCTATGAGCAGTTAGGAAATATTTTGCCAAAGGGAACGATTATTTCCGTAGGTGAAGGCGAGTCATTGCTAGAGCGCTTAGTCCAAGGGCGAGAAATCGAAAGCGATCGCTGCTATGTGGTCGGCGAAACCAAGCCGCGCACTAGATTAATTCATGAGCAACCCGCACCAATTGAGAAAAGCGCTTGCGACTACGAATATATCGAATCAATTTGGGACGATTTTAATTACTATTTTCGCGATCGGGACTTTTATATTGGTGTGCAAACTAAGCGCGGCTGTCCCCATAACTGTTGTTACTGCATTTACACCGTCATCGAAGGCAAACAGGTTCGGATCAATCCTACCGATGAAGTGATCAAGGAAATGCGGACACTTTACGATCGCGGCGTTCGCAATTTCTGGTTTACCGATGCTCAGTTTATCCCTGCGAAGAAATTCATGGACGATGCTGTGGAACTTCTCGAAAAGGTCAAAGCTTCAGGAATGACCGATATCCATTGGGCTGCCTATATTCGGGCGGACAATCTCACGCCTTACCTCTGTCAATTGATGGTTGAGACGGGCATGAGTTATTTCGAGATCGGCATCACTAGTGGCTCTCAAGAGTTAGTCCGCAAAATGCGAATGGG
>JBJTVM010000357.1:0-4464 GCA_046081205.1 Pseudanabaena sp.
TGCTTTGGTATAATTGCTGTAAGAATTGTAGTTTTTGCCCCCTAGCCCCCCAATTCTGGGGGGAACCATATTTAAGTCCCCCAGAATTGGGGGATTTAGGGGGCTAGACACCTAGAGCTTTTAAATAAAAAACCTACCGAAAGGTAGGTTTAAATAATCGTTTTTACTTTGTCTCAAACATTTTGATCGGGAACGGTCAAGATTTATAGATTCCCCAATAACCAAATCAATCCATGTCCTGTAGCGGCTTCGGTAATTAGAAGAGAGACGAAACCAATCATTGCAAGTCTACCGTTTAGCAATTCTGCGTAAGGTGTAAAGCCAGCCTTGGTGGTTTCTTCAACATACATCTTGGGTTCAACTGCGAAGTTGTTGAGAACACCTCTTTCATCGACTCTGTAGCTGTTAGCCATTGTTTTTTCCTCTGTTTGAGTTCCTTATGTAAAGAAATATAACAAAGTATTTCGAGATGTGAATCTAGCTAAAGGTATGCATGACTACAGAGTTGCACCTATATAAAGGGGTAGTCAAAGAGATAGAGATGCAAAGCGTCTCTAATCTCTAGTATTAACAAGGCGACGGCGAGTTTCTAAGATTTGACTAATTTCACGGGCAAAACTAGGCTGGCGATCAATCATCTGATTAACAGCACTTGCGGAAAGCATCATTACTTCTAGATCGTCGATCGCAGTTATTGATATCGGACTAGGATCGCCAGAAAAAAGGGTCATCTCCCCAAAAAATTCGCCCGTTTTGATGGTTAACAATTCATGTTCGACATGATCGCGATCGCCTACGGTCATCATCGCTTTACCTGCTATCACAATGTAAAGAGCGTTACTACTAGATCCTTGCCAGATGACTTTTTCGCCAGTACCGTAATGTTGTAAATCAATGCCATCGGCAGCAGAATCAGGATTTTGGAGTGGCACAAAGGAAGGCAAGGATTGGAGGCTTTCGGTAAACTTTTTGGATGTGCCTTGCGCCTGTGAGGTGGGCCCATGAAAATGGTAAAGCGTGCGAATGGGAAAAGGAATCGTCAAGCTATTGCGCTGGGCGGCGTACCAGATCCGACTCATAAAGCGATCGCGAATGCTTTCAATGTCACTGTAATCACTGATATAAAATTTCACCTCATAGGTAATCGCAAAGTCATCATAGGAAATCGTAAAAATTTCTGGCTCAGGGTCTTTTAAGATCCCTTCAGTCTCCAAAGCCGTAGTCAACAGGACATGCTTGGCTAAGTTAGGTGGGTCATTATAGGAGAATCCATGGCGAATCCGTTCTGCATGAATGGCGATCGGGCGACTAAAGTTGCGAATAATTTCATTACCGATCAGCTTGTGGGGAATGATCACCATTTCGCGTTCAAAGGTTTGCAAGCGCACAGCTCGCCAATTGATATCAATCACCTGACCAGTCACTTCGCCCACTGTCAGCCAATCTCCCACCGAAAAGGGGCGCTCAAATAGTAGGGCTATCCCTGACATCACACTGCCGAGCGTATCTTGCAAAGCTAGACCAATCACAATCGAGCTAACTCCCAAAGCCGTAACTAATCCTGCCAGATCCGCATTCCAGACTGTCGCTAAGACGATCGCTGTACCGAGGAGGACTAGAAACAAGCGGAATAAATCAATTAAGAGTTTAGGAACTCGCGCCCGCCAAGTATCAGCTTTGGCTTGCTCAAAAATCATTGCATTCAGCAAAGAGAGCGCTGCATGGAGTACGCAAATCCAAAAGAGCGTCTGCACACTCTTCACGATGTCATCGCTAGCTGGACGCTGCAATACGTACTGGATAAACAACATGAAAGCGAGCATTGGCAGCACCAAGTTTCGCACAACTTGCAATGTGGCAACGAGGGGGCGGCGGCGATTTTGTAAGCGATAGATTACTTCGCCGAGAATAATTACCGACAGAGCTAGTCCGACAATTAAAGCGATCGCCCAAATAAATAGATAATTGGCACTAGGTTGCAGCATATTGTGATTTCCTCATGATTTAAAACATGGCTTCGCTATGTTTTTAAATCGATTTAATTTTGATTGGGCTTTTGAGTTGCCATGCTTGTAATAAGTTTGTCCCATCTTCCACTTTGGTAGCTAGTGGCGCAAACTCATAGAGATCGCAGAGGCGGTGATAAATCTCATGGGAAACTAAAATTGAGCCTTCAGGACAAGCCGCCTTTAAGGCACTAGCGATATTGATTGTGTCACCCCAAACATCATAGATAAATTTATTTCTGCCGACGATGCCTGCCACAATATCACCTGAGTTAATTCCCAAACTAATGTTTAATTGGAAACCACGCTCTTGACTAAAGCGACGCACGATCGCTTGCATCTCTAGAGCAAAATCGATCGCTCTTTTATCATGGTCGAGATAGGGAACTGACAGGCCACAAACCGCCATATAGCTATCACCAATGGTTTTGATCTTCTCCATACCATAGCGCTCTGAAGCCTCATCGAAGATAGTCACAAGATCATTGAGAATGCTCACAATCTCGAATGCTGTCAGGGAATCAGATAATTTAGAAAAGCCTGTCAGATCCGAAAATAGCACGGTCACATTAGAAATACTTTCAGCGATATTCTTTTCGCCTTGCTTAAGCCGTTTGGCGATCGCCGCAGGAAAGATGCTCAACAATAACTGCTCGTTTTCGCGATTTTTTTCTTCAACTAAATTGGTCTGATCTTGCAGGCTCGCTACCATCAAATTAAATGATTGGGCAAGTTCGCCAAATTCATCTTCAGCCTCTAAAACCGCGATCGCATCTAGTTGTCCAGCCGCCACTTTACGCGCACTCTCAATTAATTGATTAATCGGTTTCACAAATAAAGAAGCCATCACCATTGCTAGGATGATTACCAGTAACATCAATAGAGTTGCCGAAATTAATAACTGACGCTCAAAGTCATAGATTGGTGCATAGGCTTCTGCTAAATCAATTTCCGATAAAATTGCCCATTTTAATCCTTCTATTTGTAAAAGTGCATAGGAACTCAAAACAGGAACATCTCGATAATCACGAATGAGCTGCAACCCCTGTTTGCCCACTAGCGATTCTTCAACCGCAGGAGTTCGCACAACCTGAGCCAAAATCGAAGTATTGTATTGCCTGATGCGAGCGATCATTTCTTTGTTTACGCCCAAATTAATTAGTGTCTGGATGTATTCTTCAGGAGTTTCGATCAAAAATCGAGAAACCGATCGCATCAAATAATCTTGACCGACTAGATAGGTTTCCCCACTTTTGCCCAAGCCATCACTTTCCCATTTGCGATTACCCGTCATCACATTGTTGATTTCATCGACAGGGACTTGAATCGCCAGTACGCCCATAAATTTATCTTGACTATAAATAGGTGCAGCAATAAAAGCCGCAGGTGCGCCATAGGAAGGAGCATAGGATTCTAGATCGATAATTCTTGCATAATTTTTTTCTTTAGATCTTCTTACTGAGGAGAAGAGTCGTGCAAGATTGCTTTCGTTATAAGCGCCAACAACAAGGCTAGTCGCAAAATCTGTCTCTTTGTAAACGGTATAAACTATGCGACCATCAGGATCTATGAGGAATAAATCATAGTAACCAAACTTCTCAATGATATTCCGAAAGATGGGATGATAACGCTCATGGAGGCGGCTATATTCGCTATTATCTTTGGCTTTATCTAAGAGATGTTTTTTGCCAATAGGATTAGAATTATTGGCAATGTAATGATATTGCAGATAATTACTAGCGATCGATTCTGGTAGAAATGAATTGAGAACTGGTGAACCTAGTTCTGTTTGGGCTAACTTTGGCAGAAATTCATTCTGATAATAAGCATTAATTTTGGCAGAAGCATCCGCAGGTAATGGGACATTCTCAAGCTGTCGGTAAGCGTTGGTAAATTCAGCGATCGCTGATGCTGTCGATAGATCATTACTCAGGGTCTGTACATGATTGCGAATCATTTTGAAATAGGATTCTATTTGATAAGCCTTGGAAGCACGGACACTGGTTAACTGATTAAATACGCGATCGGTTAGATTAGCCTGACCACTGCGATAGCCCAGATAAGCGGTGACGAGGATTGAGCTACTGCTAACTGTCAATAACATGACAATCAGTTTTGATTTGATACTCAGCCAATTAAACTTAAACCACTGCATAGATAACGTTTATGTACTTGAGTTAGCAAAGCCTTAGCCATCTAAAGTTTTACAGTTAATGAAATATCTACGTGACAAAGCTTTCCGCTAGGTTAGCGGAAGATTCTTTGCTTCGCTAGACTTTTTTTAATCTTAGTCTACTGCCACGTTTGCCAGTTGCATCAGTTACTACAATAGCGATCGCAGACATGTCTTGTCTAGACGAATCAGATTTTGTTTCAGAACTTCCGTCATTCCTAATGAATTAGAAACAACTTTCTATTTTCGTTAAGAGTTTTATCAATATCCGAAGTGTAGTCTATT
>JBJTVM010000358.1:0-6148 GCA_046081205.1 Pseudanabaena sp.
TGTTCTTCATAGGTTTTGCGATCGCTAATATCTTGAGCTTGGGAAAAGGCAAATCCTTGTCCTTCAGATTCTAGATAATTACTTGTGATTTCAACGGGGATAATCGTGCCATCTTTATGCTGGTGATAGGTTTCAAATCTCACATAGTTTTTTTGAGTTAAATTTTGCCAGTACTGTATCCATTCATGGGGTTGGAGGTACGCATCAATATCCCATACATAAAGTCCCTTTAGTTCATCCTGAGCATAGCCAAGGCGAGAACAAGCAGACTCATTAACATCCAAAAGTAGTCCATCCTCTCGAATCCAGAAAATTCCCATAGCTGTTTTATTGATCGCAAATTGCGTCAGTTTTAGAGATTTTTCTGCTTTTTTTAATTCGCTGATATCGCGCATGATCGTCGAGAAATGTTGAACTTCTCCCGATGCATTCTTATGAGCGATAATTACTTGAGAAACGGGAATTTCTTGATCTTTACTATCTAAGAGAGCCAGTTCTCCCGTCCAACTTCCTTGCGCGATCGCTGTTGGTAAAGCCTGATTTAAGATGATTTCGTTAGCCCAGTCTGGATGACATTCTGAAATATCCTTGTGAGCAGTTAAGTCTTGGCGCAATGCTCGAAGTTGCTTATTGTGCCAGACAATTTTTCCTTTAGCATTGGCTACGCCAATATAATCAGGTGTAGTTTCGAGAACATCTATGAGTCTTTTTTGTTCAGATTCTAGTTGTTTTAGTTCCGCTAGAGAATGTTCTAACTGCTCTGCATAGCCCTGAGATTGCTGATATAGTCTAACATTTTCTAGAGATATGGCGGCTTGAGTACAAAGGAAGTTAAGAATGAGAATGCGATCTTTGGTAAAAACCCCTTGAGTTGATCGATTGCTGGCATACATGATACCCACCAACTGTCCTTGGTGCAGTAATGGTAGACAGAGAATACTTTGGGGGTGTTGCTGTTCGAGATATGGATCAATAATCGGTAGATCAGTATTAAGGTTATCGATTACCAAGACTTCTCGGGTATTTTTGATATACTGAATCAACTTGATGGGTAAGCTGTGTTCCTTTTCAAGCAGAGTGTTGCTTAGAGCAATATTATTTGCTGTGGCGATCGCTCGTACTTGCCATTCTTCAGAGACATTAGGAAGTATTAGCGCACAGCGATCGCCTCCTGAATTTTGCAAAATAATCTGAGTCAGTTGATGCAGTAGCTCATCTAGGTGAATCGTAATAGAAAGGGCTTGGGATGCTTTGAGAATACTGGCAAAATCAATGCTTTGGTTAAGACTACTATAGTTTTTGCCAGCGCTAGAATGCACTGATATTGAGGGCGCAGCAACCGTCATCAGCATATTTAAAACTTCCCCTGAAACCGACGATGGGTGCAAAATGGAATGTAAAAGTTCGGGATAGCTTTGCTCTAAATCGTCAACTTTAGCTTTAGCGCCCCAACGCACATAGCCGTAATAGGCATCAGTCATATAAACTTGAGCAATTTTCTCTTTGCCCCAGTCAAGATAGAACTTAGCAGCAAGTTCATTGGCGATTGCTTCCTCTTGGATATAGCCGTTAGTTCTTGCGCCAGCGATCGCCAAGTCATAAAGCTCCATCGCTTGATAGCGTTTACTTAAAATGCGATGTCGTTCCGCCTCCACCAAATCGTACTTATGCTGAAAGGTTGCAGGTGCAGCATCAACCCTCACTTTGAGCCAAGCTTGGTTGCGATCAACGAGATCCATTACATCCGTGAGATCCGATTGAGGATGGCTCGGATATTGAGCAAGTTCAGCCAAAGACTGCACAAAATTATGCATGGGAATTGTAAATACCCCCGGAATTGCAAAGGTATGTTGACCGCATTGATCCGCAAACCCTGCACTTTGTTCATAACGTCCAAATAGATAGTTTATAAAGCTTTTGGCAAGATAAAAACAGACCAAAGTATTATGAACTTTGCCAGTTTCTAATTCTGGCAGACTCTCTTCCTCGTTGAAATAGTCTCCGCTTAAATAAAACACTTGATCTGTGAAGGGTTGACGTAGGTTATAGACCATTTGTCGCCAGACACAAGAAAATTCCCGTGAGAAGGACTGCTTCAGATAACGATCAATAAAAGCGATCACTCGCTCCTGTTCCTGTGCGACTACATCCAGAGTTTCTCCCGCCCAGATCGGGTAATGACAGCAATGCATGGCTGCATAGCTAGCATATTCCAGATCTCCTGTATCTAAACCGCTATACATCAATTCTCGCAAGGGACTTAGGGTGTTGCGGAGAGGTTCGCGATAGGCAATGATATGGGCATTGTAGAGTAGTCCTAACTTAGTTCTAAGAACTTGCGTATTCAGCTTGTCTTTCAGGTATAAACTCAGCTCTCCTGATTGACACCCTAAAGCAATTTTGCCCTGAGAACCAGTTACCAACCACCCATAGGCAGCATAGGCATAGGGAGAGAGATTGGAATTACCATAGGCTAACGATAGTTTCAACATCGTTACCACAACTTGAGGAAAGAGATTAGTTGCAATAAAGACGGGAGGAATAATCGTCATCAACACACTCATCGATCGGAGAATCAGGGGATCGTTCATGGTGGCGATCGCTTCTAGTTCTTCCTGTTTAGGTAAAACGATCTCCTCCTCGGCAGTTTTGGCATCTAAAAGCTCAACCCCCAAACTCTCCAAAATGCCACATCCCAGTTCAACCGCCTCCAACATCCGTCCACGGGCAATTTCAACTAATACTTGAACTTCAAGGACTTTAGCTCGTTCGAGGGCGGTACTCACATTCGCTAAGGTTTGATCACCGATCATCCATGACTGTTCATAATCCCCATTGAGATAGGCGACCTCCATCCTGGCAATGGCAATATCTAATCGGCGATCGCTGTCATCACTCCAAGGGACATCAGGGAGCAAACTCCAAGCAATTTCAAAATATTTAATTGCCGCCCCATAGGCGACAGACTTACGTGATTTTTCGCCAGCTTGTATATTCAACGATAAGACTGTTTGACGTTCTGTCTCGGTTTCTATTAAATGCCGCCCGTTATTAAACTGACTTACCAACACAAAAAGTTGGCGATCTCGCTCTTCTTCAGTAGTTTGTTGAAGGAGCGATCGACCAATTTTTAAGTGAAACTTTGACTTATCGTGCTCAGCAATTAGATTATATGCAGCTTGTTGAACGCGATCATGTAGAAATCGATAATGGAGGATTTCAGTTGGTTCCAATTGCAGTATTTCTGACTCTCCCAATCCTCCTAAATAGAATTTATAAAGAACGCTTTGTGGAAGAATCAAGCCATTTTGTAAGGCTTGCCACAACGATGTTGCAACTTCTGTTTGAGTTTGCTCCGCAACAATTGCCAGAGTAGTTAGATCAAATTGCGCTCCAATACAAGCCGCCAGCTTTAAAATCTCTTTAGTCGATTCTGGCAATTTCTGTAACTGCAAACCCATAAACTCGACCACATCATCCGTCAAAGCCGATTTTCTGACTTGCGCCATATCGCATTGCCAGTGATTGGCATCGTGGTCAAATGTAATCAGTTGCTCTTGATACAAGGTCTTTAGGAACTGAGTAGCAAAGAAGGGGTTACCTTGAGTCTTTTGCATCACCAATTCTGTAAGGGGATAAGCTACAGATTCTCGAACATGTAGCGTATCGGCAATGAGATGATTGAGACTAGCAAAACTGAGGGGTTGGAGCGTAATCGTATGGATGGGAACCTCGATTTTTTGCATCTCATTAAGGCTTACCATCAGAGGATGCGCTGGAGAGACTTCATTATCACGATAGGCTCCTAGCAATAGCAAATAGCCTTTCTGTACATCAGCCATTAGCAATTGAATCAAGTTCAAGGATGCCGAATCCGCCCATTGCAAGTCATCAACAAAAATTACCAATGGATGCTCAGCGGTAGTAAATACCTGAATAAACCGTTGGAACATGATATTAAACCGATTTTGAGCAGCAGTTCCCGATAGTTCTGGTGCGGGAGGCTGAGCGCCAATGATGCGTTCTAATGCTGGCATCAGTTCAACAATAACTTGAACATTTTCTCCTAAGGCTTC
Organism: Pseudanabaena sp.; assembly: GCA_046081205.1. Classification (GTDB taxonomy): domain Bacteria; phylum Cyanobacteriota; class Cyanobacteriia; order Pseudanabaenales; family Pseudanabaenaceae; genus Pseudanabaena. The sequence goes on from JBJTVM010000358.1 coordinate 4,077, forward strand.
TAAAATCTTTGTCTTCCAAGTTTGTAGTTGTGCATCACTCTCACTAAGCAGTTGCCCAACTAGGTCGCGAAAGGATTGCACAAAAGCTGAAAAGGGAATACTGCGATTAAACTGATCGAACTTGCCCTTGATAAAGTACCCCCGTTGTCGTGCGATCGGTTTATGCACCTCATTGACTACGGCAGTTTTACCCACCCCTGAATAACCCGCTACTAGCATCAGTTCCGATGTTCCCTGAGATACTCGATCAAAGGCTGCTAGTAGAGTATGGGCTTCAGCTTCGCGTCCGTAAAGTTTTTCGGGAATCAGGAAGCGATCGCTTAAATCCCTCTGTCCTATTGCAAACTCAACAACTGTGCCTGTTTCTTGCCATTGAACTAAGCATAGTTCCAAATCATGCTTGAGAATAATTGCACTTTGATAACGATCTTCTGCATTTTTTTCCATCAATTTTGCCACAATCGCCGCAACCATCACAGGAACATTAGGATTGACCTCATTCACAGCCACAGGGATTTGAGCTATATGGCTATGGAGCAATTCCAGAGGATCTTCGCTGGTAAATGGAAGTTTTCCCGTTAGCAATTGATATAGTGTTACACCTAGAGCATAGAAGTCAGCCCGATAGTCAAGCCCCCTGTTCATCCGCCCCGTTTGTTCTGGAGCCAGATAAGCCAGAGTTCCTTCTAAGTGTTGCGGACTTTGAAGTACTTGAGTCTCTTTTGGCAGCAGCGAAGCAAGGCTAAAGTCGATCAACTTGACCTGCTTGGATTTTGGATGAATCAAAATATTCGCAGGGTTAATATCTTTATGAATCACCCGATGTTGATAAAGTTCGTGGCAAATATCAGCAAGTTGGATCGCGATATCAAGGATTTCGTTGATGGAAAGCGAATGATTTTGAGAGTATTGGCTTAAAGAAATTCCCTCAAAGTCCTCCATAACTAATGCGTAGCTATTGCCACAGTGTAATAGTCGCAGATAGTGAATAAAGCCTTCAATAGGTAGGTTCTTCGCGACCATGTATTGATTGCGAAACTGCACTAACTCCCGAAATGAGGGATATTCCTGAGCTAAGATCTTGATAACTACAGGCTGTTGCGTAACACTCTCTAACGCCCGATAGACTATAGTTCGGGAACCATGATAAACAAGCTCAACAAAGGTATATTCAGAGAGTTGTTGTTTTGCTTGAGCTAGTTGATTGGCAAAGCGACTCATAGGCTCAACGGGCAATTAGACTTAAAAATTAATTATATAGTAGTTAGTCGCCTGTATCAGGACAAATCAAAAAAACAACAGTATGAGGCGGCGATTCACGCCGCCTCATACTGTTGTTTTTTATATCCTAATACCAATTCACGAAAGTGTGACAACACTTTTATGAATTAAGAAGCAGACCCAGTAAGGGTTTTAAAAGCACAAAATGGCTACATCATTTTGTGCTTTGGTATAATCATCAAGAAACATTAGAAATTTTACGCAACATCGTTTATGCAAGAAATCTGGTTAAGAATAGAAGCTTGGTTAAGGACTAATGCCCCAGAACATCTTGATATATTAGCGTCAGGAGCTTCTGATATTCAAATTAGTGAATTAGAAGCACTCATCTCTATCCAACTTCCTGAAGATGTCAAGTCCTCTTATCGCATTCATAATGGACAAACATCCTACGATTATGGACTGATTAATGGATGTGAATTCCTATCTCTAGAGCGAATCAAAGATGAATGGCAAATCTGGAAAGGGCTTCTAGATAATGGAACGTTTCAAGATGAAGATGGACAAGATCAAGGATGTGAACCTGATTTAGGAATTTGTAATGTTTGGTGGAGTTCAAAGTGGATACCTCTAACTTATGATGGTTGTGGCAATCATGATTGCCTAGATTTAGCGCCTACAGAAGGAGGAAACAGCGGACAGATCATCTCAATGTGGCATGATACTCCTGAGAGAAAGATACTTGCACCTAGTTTTCGAGATTGGTTACAGAATTATGCTAAGGGGTTGGAGCTTAGGATCTCAAATTAAATAACTTGCAATATTCAAAACCCAGTATTGAGGAGGCGGGC
>JBJTVM010000359.1:0-6175 GCA_046081205.1 Pseudanabaena sp.
CATATTTTCAGGTCATTGCTCAACCCGATCTCTGGCAAAAATTACAACAGGATGCTGATTTATTAGAAATTTTGAGAACGCCGCTCTTTTTGAGTATCACTTTGTTAGCAAGACAGAAAATATCAATTGCTGAATGGGAACAGTTAGCAACTACGGATGAGCGTAAAACCTATTTGCTGTCGGCTTATGTGGAGCAAATGTTGGTACGAGATATCGAGAATCAGTATTACAAAGCCAAACCAATGCCTACCGAAGCACGAACGAGACATTGGCTGAGTTGGCTTGCTCAGCAGCTACAACAGGAGTCGAAGGATGAGTTTCTCATTGAAGGCTTGCAACCGACAAATTTAGAGAATCGCACGCAACGAAGAGCTTATAACTGGATTGTTGGTCTAATTGGAGCTTTCATTGGAACTTTATCTTCTGGGATGATTGTTGGTCTGCTGTTTGGTCTAATTTATGGGATGGGTGCAGCTCTAATTGGTGGTCTAATTGGTGGTTTTAATGCTGGATTAGTTTGTATACTGACAAAGAATCCAATAACACCTGTTGAAATTTTTGAATTTTCTTTCACTTCCGTAAAGACAAAAAATATTCTCAAAGAGATGTTTTCTGGCAGGGCTATTTCATTCTTAAAAAAGTGCAGAAAAGGGCTTAGAGTGGAGGAAATAAGTTAAGGATGCAAAAAAGTATGACAGTGCTGGCAATCGTAGAAGCGTTCCAAGATTTACCAGATCCAAGGAGAAAAGAGGGAAAGCGTCATCAACAAACACTATGTCTAGCCTTATTCACCTTAGCAGTATCAGCAGGGAACCGAGGATTCTTAGCAATAGGAGACTGGCTCTCAAGCTATAAAGCTGAACTAATCGAAATATTTGCACCTCCAAAATTAAAATTGCCGTCCTACAGCACAATAAGGCGGGTATTGCTGAATGTAGACTACCAAGCCTACTCAGCCTGTCTAGCCAAATTTTTTGAGGTACAGCCCCAGTCAGGGGAAATGATCGCTTTAGACGGCAAAGTATTGAGAGGTTCATATCAGTTTGAGGATGACAACCCCAACTCAGATTCACAGCCAGCAATTCAGTTAGTCAGTGTGTATTTGGTGGAACGAGGGTTAATTCTCGAACCTTACAAAGTAGACCGCAAATCAAACGAAATAAAAACTCTACCTGTAGTAATCAAACAACTAGCTTTAAAGGGCGTAGTGTTTGCCTTTGATGCGATTAACACCCAAAAAAAACTGCGAATTAATCATTGACAGTGGCAATCACTATCTAGCGGCGCTCAAAGGCAATCAGCAAAAACTATTTGAAGCGGTAAAAGAACTATTTGTATCTGAGGAGACTGTTACAACCGTAAACAAAGGACATGGACGCATTGAACGTCGTACTGTAAGTATTTGCACTAATTTAGATAATATTCCTGAGTGGGCGGGACTAAACACGATTATTCGGGTTGAATCTCAACGCACTCTTGTCCGTGACAATTATTTTGTCGAACAGACAATCCATACTCGCTACTATCTCGCTTCTTTCTCTGATACAGTATCTGGATTTGCCGAACGGATCCGTTCCTATTGGGCCGTGGAAAACAAAGTTCACTATGTTCGTGATGTCACTCAGGGAGAAGATAAATCGCGAATTCGGACTTTGCCACTAATTAATACTTGGGTAGTGGCTCGCAATTTTGCGATCAATCTCTATCGCTCTAACTTCTTTGACAATATGGCTCAAGCTCAACGCAAATGTGCTTTTGGGCTTGATACTCTCAAACACATTTTTAGAATGAAATAGCCCTGGCTATGAAGTACTAAAATCATTTTTTGAAAGACGACCATTGGCGGCTTTCAAAAAATGATTTTATGATGCAAATGGCTGCTGATTATCATTGAGCTAAAAGCTTTTGATCAGAAGTTGGTAACATAACTGTAAATTTAGTGCCAATACCTAGCTGACTCTCTACAGATATTGAGCCGCCATGAGTATCAACACATCTTTTTACAATAGATAAACCCAAGCCCGTTCCAGGTAATATTCCCACATTTTTACCACGATGAAATGCACTAAACAGGTGCTCTAAATCTTCTTCAGAAATACCGATACCGCGATCGCTAACGACAAAAGTTACATGTCCTTTTTCAACTGTAAGTTGAAAATCAACTACTTTATTGTCTGGTGAATACTTAATTGCATTTGTGAGTAAATTAGTCAAAATTTGGCGTAATAATTTCTCATCCATTTTTAGAAACAGATTTGGTAAATTGTTTTGAAGATGAAGATTTTCAATTGATGTATTTGTTAAAGATATATAAACAAATGAATTAAGAGTATAGTCTTTAGCACAGGTTCTTTGTATCTGACGTAGGAGTTGATTACAAAAACTTAGAAGATCAAATTGAGTAAGATTGATTTTTGCCTTGTTACTGTTGCTTCGACTCAAAAATAGCACATCTTCCATCAGAGCAGTCATATGCTTAACTTCTGATTGAATTTGATGCAATTGTTCAACCTGTTCTTCTTTTGTCCATTCATAATATTCAAGAAGTTCCGCAGCACTTTGAATTGTTGTTAGTGGTGTACGAAATTCATGGGAAACCACGGATATAAAGTCTGTTTTCATTTGACTAAGTTCGCGTTCATGTTTAAGCGATCGCGATAATACTTCAGCCGAAAGTTGTAACTGTTCATTCTGCTCTTGCAGCTTATTTTGTAACGCACACAGTCTTAAATGTGTTTCGATACGAGCCAATACTTCAACCAACTGAAAAGGCTTATTAATGAAATCTACGCCACCTACAGAAAATGCTTCTAATTTCTCAGATGGTTCTTCAAGGGCGCTAATAAAAATAATTGGAACATCTTTTGTTTTTGGATTGGATTTTAATCTTAAACAAACTTCGTAGCCATTAATGTCAGGCATCCGAATATCTAATAAAATAATGTCGGGCAATAATTGATTAACTTGATCTAGAGCTTCTAATCCACTAGTAGCTTGTCGTACTTTATAACCTTGCTTAACTAACATCAACGATAAAAGTTGAATATTATAAATACTGTCGTCAACTATGAGAACAGATGCATTGTTTCCCCGTTGAGACTCTTCAGATTGATCGTTTTTTTTAGATTGATTTAAGCTTTGATTTGTCATAATTAATGCACTTATTTTATAGCGTTTTTCAAGCAAGGGATGTACGAGGGTTGGTTTGTCCACCTTCGGCAGGGAAACCAACCCTTACTTTACCAAACTGATAAACGCTATAGCTTTTATAGCCTGTATCAGTCTAGTGAAGTACAGGTTCGTTTCCCTGCCTTAGGCGGGGAAACAAACCTGTGTACCTCGCTTGATTGAAAAACGCTATATACTCTACTCAAATTTTTAATCAAAAGTGCTGCAATCCTAACTCATTTGAAAGATAAAATAATTAGGAAAGGTCATGCCTTTGGGATGACCTTCCTAAATTATTTGGGATTGCTATACTTATGCGCTTGTCTATAATTTTGCCTTGTCTTAATGAAATTCGACATGGGTATTTAGACCGAATTCTCAATAATTTAGCTGCTCAATTGGCTCCTAAAAATTGCGAAAAAGAAATTATAGCTGTTGTCAGCACAAGTGAAGATGGCACTGAGTTAGTTTTAGAATCTCACGCAACTCGATCGCCTGAGATCCAAGTTGTGCGATCGCTTGCCAACAACCGCGCCCAAAGACTAAATGATGGGATTGCGGTTAGTACGGGCGATATAATTTTGCTACACCATCCAGCAACCCTTTTACCTGAAGGTATTGCCTTGCAATTAATAGAGCAGAGTTTAGGCTCTGGCGGTGATTGGGGAGGATTTTGCCATAGTTTTGATTCTGCACATTGGTTATTAGATTTTACGTCTTGGTACTCTAATAATGTGCGTGTTAGACAAAAAGGGATTGTCTATCTTGATCACTGTCCGTTTATAAAGCGCCAAGTTTTAGCCGAAGTTGGATATGTTCCCGATCTCGATATTTTTGAGGACACGGTGCTAAGCGATCGCCTATGTCAATTCTCAAAGCCAGTGCTAGCCCAAGGTAAGGTAATTACCTCAGCAAGGCGGTTTCACCAGAGGGGAATATATCGTCATGCTATGCTCAATCAGCTGTTAAAAATGTCTTATCACTTCAAAATTGACCCCAGTTGGCTCAATCGTTTGTATGAACAAAAGACTAGTATTAACGTCAAGTATGATCATCGACCATAAAGTAGTGGGTGAAGCTTACTACTTTATGGTAGTTATAGAAATACAGCCTATTTAGGCTTTAAGGGATACAGAAGAAATTTTGAAAGTGGCGCTTCGCGCCACTTTCAAAATTTCTTCTGGGTTTTGAGTCAGCGCAAAGCGCTGTATTGCCATGTGAATTGGTATTAGATTATTTAATGAGGAGTAAGCAAGGGTGATTGGTTCCCATAGTTTCGGCAAAAATAAATATGACCAGTTAGTCAAGACCAAGCGATCGCCAAAGCAGAGGTCTTGGAGATCGGCATTACATCGGGGAGGGGATATCTTATTTGCAACTTGGGTCGGGTTGATCTGTGCTGTGCCGCCTTGCTATATGCAAACCCATTTTCAAAGTCCTGCCGAAGCAGCCGAACTAAAACTTGCCCAAGCCATAGTGCCGATTACCCCACAGGCGGTTAATCCACTTTCCCTTGATATTACAGATGATCTTTTAGAAAGCGATCGCCCTAATCTCTTGCAGGCGATCGACCTTAGTATTCAATATATTCGCACTCCATCGGCTGCCAAACGCTATCCCGTGGCAGGCATTAGTCAAGAGTTGATGGAGCGTAGCTTGGTGAGATTTCGCCGCCTTGTGCAGGTGTCACGCACTGCTAAAGATTTACAGCAGACCGTAAATCGCGAATTTGATCTCTATCAGTCAGTTGGACGTGATGGCAAAGGCATTGTGCAGTTTACGGGCTATTACGAGGCAGTATATAAGGCAAGCCGAACCCGCACCGATGAATTTAAATATCCGCTCTATCGATTACCTGCTGACTTTTCTCAATGGCGATCGCCCCATCCTACTCGCTCTATGCTTGAAGGGAGTAAGTTGCTAGCAGGACTGGAAGTTGCATGGCTAAGCGATCGCTTTCAAGCTTTCTTAGTGCATGTGCAAGGTTCTGCAAGATTTGAACTACCCGATGGGCAATTACTGACAGTTGGCTATGCAGGTAAAACTAATCAACCCTATCGATCAGTTGGGGCTGAGCTAGTTCGTGACGGCAAAATGCGTATCGAGGATGTGACTTTACAAACCTTGATCGAATATTTTCAAAAAAATCCCCAAGATTTAGTCAGATATCTAAATCGCAACCCTAGTTTTGTCTTTTTCCGCGAAACTGGTGGTAAACCTGCGACGGGTAGTATAGGAGTACCCGTCATTGCAGAGCGCTCAATTGCCACCGACAAAAAGCTCTTCCCCTCTGGTGGTATTGCATTGATCCGTACCGAAATTCCCTTTGAAAATCCGACTACAGGTAAACTTGAACTCCGCCAAGTGCAGCGTTTTGTCCTCGATCAAGATACTGGCGGCGCAATTCGCGGGGCAGGTCGTGTGGATATTTTTATGGGTACTGGCGATCGGGCTAAGCAACGAGCTGGGCTAATCAAAGGTGATGGCGAGTTATATTATCTTGTATTAAAAAAATAAAACCTACGTTGCGATACTAAACAACTCAAGAAATATGCCTTTAGGACACAAGAAATTTAGAAAGTGGCGCGAAGCGCCACTTTTTAAATTTCTTGTGGGTTTTAAGCCAGCGCATAGCGCTGTATTTCTTGAAAGTATTGCCTGTGATAGATGGAGAATTTTATGCCACAAGTCAATCCTTTTACGATCAGAATGCAAGTTGCAAGGATGTTTGAACAAGGTCAATCATTATTTGCAGAACTCAAAGTCCAAGATTGGCTCAAAGAGCGCAATCATAACCCTAAGGATTATGTAATTCGCTTCCATCAAAAAATGGCTCCCGTCGGCTCCAATTCGTCAGTGATAGTAGAGATAGAACTCAAGCGGAAAGATGGTCAGCCAGTTGATGAATGGTTATTGCAGGAAATTAACCGCCAAAGCTAAGGATTCTTGCTTCCAAAAACCGATTTTGGTGTTTCCAGCGCCTTCGGCGCTGGAAACACCAAAATCG
>JBJTVM010000360.1:0-6262 GCA_046081205.1 Pseudanabaena sp.
CCCATTAGTCCCAACTAAAGTTGCAAATAACCTTGATTCCAATCTTCTCAAATGGGTGATGCTTTGCGCCGCCCATTCTTAAGAATAGATTTAAGAATTACTTTTTGCGGTTAAAAGCTCTAAAAGATCCCCCTCAATCCCCCTTATAAAGGGGGAAGAATTTAATTCTCCCCCCTTTATAAGGGGGGGCTGGGTGGGATCTAGACAGTTCTTAAATGGTTTCTAACAAAATAAATCTTTTCATTTTTAGAACTATGGCAAAGCAAGTTTTGCTTAGGATATATCCCCGAAAAGATGAGTGACGGCGCGAAGCGCCGCCACTCATCTCTAGCCATCTCTTGCGCTGCTATATGCCATTTCTTGAAATTTGATTGTTATATTGAGATCAATTGTCTCTGCTATCAACGCCTCAAAAATCATGACCTTTGCGACCACCGCCTCACCCACCCATACTAATTTCAAGATTCGTGCCGATATCCTCAATTTGCAACCTAGTCTTGTGCAATGGCGGCGAGACTTTCATCGTTTTCCTGAGTTGGGGTTTCGCGAAAAGCGCACATCAACGGCGATCGCTGAAAAATTAACCGCTTGGGGTATCCCTCATCAAACAGGTATTGCCGAAACAGGCATCTTGGCAACAATCTCTGGAACCCAAAAAGGCAAGAACAAAGTTTTAGCCATCCGTGCCGATATGGATGCGCTACCAATTCACGAAGAAAATATCATCAGTTATAGATCGCAAATTGACGGGCTGATGCACGCCTGCGGTCATGACGGACATACCGCGATCGCCTTGGGTACAGCCAAATACCTCTGGGAACATCGCGGCGATTTTAGCGGCACTGTCAAAATTATTTTTCAGCCAGCCGAGGAGGGGCCTGGGGGCGCAAAACCGATGATCGAGGCAGGAGTACTCGAAAACCCTAAAGTTGATGCCGTGATCGGTCTACACCTATGGAATAACCTGCCCCTTGGTACGGTCGGCGTGCGAAGTGGTGCATTGATGGCAGCAACAGAATACTTCTATTGCAAAATCATCGGACGGGGTGGACATGGCGCACTTCCCCATCAAACCATTGACTCGATTTTAGTCGCTGCTCAAGTGGTAAATACCATTCATAGCATCGTTTCCCGCAATGTTAGCCCCCTCGAATCCTCCGTCATCAGCATCGGCGAATTTCACGCAGGTTCCGCCACAAATATCATTGCTGATTCTGCGATGATTAGTGGCACGGTGCGGTTTTTTAACCCTGAAGTTGGTGCAAAGTTAGTATTACGCCTCGAAGAAGCGATCGCTGGTGTTTGTGCGGCTCATGGGGCTTCCTATAAGTTGGACTATACCAAGCTCTATCCACCTGTAATTAATGACCATGCGATCGCCGAGTTAGTTCGCTCTGTTGCCGAAACCGTCATCGAAACTCCCGCAGGTGTTGTTCCCGAGTGCCAAACGATGGGCGGTGAAGATGTCTCTTTCTTCTTAGAAGCTGTCCCTGGCTGCTATTTCTTTCTTGGTTCAGCCAATCCAGACAAGGGTTTAGCCTACCCTCACCACCACCCCCGTTTCAATTTCGACGAGACGGTTCTCGCAACTGGGGTAGAGATTTTTGTGCGTTGTGCCGAAAAGTTTTTGGGCTAGCCCACAATCATCTCTACCGCTTGTAGACAGGATTAATTACCAGCCTTTTCTTCCAATCCTTCCTCAATTCGACGAATCTGTACTGCATAGTTTTCAATCCCTTTGCCTGTCCGAGACTTCAGCCCAGCCGCATGGAGTCCGACAATATGAAAAGCGCCATTAATCTTACCAATCAATGCGGAACCAGAAGCCCCAGAATTGGTGTCGCAATCATGCACAAACATCCCATCTAATTCATCGACCACACTACAGCCAACATGAACACCAGCCGTCTCTCCCTTACCCGCTTGCAAGTCCGCGTAGCGTTTCGGATCAGGATAATCGACTGAATAGCCTGCCACAAATAGTTGCTTTTTGTAGTCTTGCAACAAGGACAAAGAAAGTGGTTTCCATTTCAGAAATCCATATTTCTCGCCCAAAGGCTTATTCAGTAACAAGATCGCCCAATCATCTGCCGAGTCATTTTCTGAATTCTTTGTTCCTGCAACAACTCTCTTTACCACTGCATAATCTGTCTTTCTTCTTAATCTTCCATTGATCAAGTTAGGTAAAAAAATCATTTTCTTAGCTAACTTGCCCCGATCATAAACACAGTGAGCATTGGTTAACACATGGTACTCACCTATCAAGGTTCCTGTGCAAGAATACTTTTCATTTTTATCAGTCAGTCCTACGACCTTACCTACCGTAGACCAAGGATAATCTCGGCTCATCATGGGTTGGCGCTGGTCTGCCCCAATCACACCACGATCAGAACTAGGCTGATCCGATTGGCGCAATAGTCTAGGAACAAAGCCGTTAGGATTGGTGTTAAGCTGAGATTGATTAATCTGGACAGGGGCGATCGCTTCTTTCGTCAGCAGCTCATCCAGTGATTGCGCCTCCAATGGAGCCTGAAGGATGATCCCGCATAAAGAGGCGATCGCGATCCCAACTACAAATCCGATTAAAACTTTCCATATTTTGACTTGCATAGCCTTATCTCTAAGTTTTAAGGTGAGATTTTTATTGATTTTAATTCGATATCGCCATTTGCAGCTTGCCCCGCAAGCTGCAAATGGCGATATCGAACTCACGTTTTATTAGATTACGATCAAAGTTAAACTGTTCCTATAGCGGTTACAGAATTTGCAACAATTTTTAGATGTATTTATAGCTATTGCCAAGTGTACTATAGCGGTTTTCATTTTGCCGTAGGCAAAATGAAAACTCAAAACCTTTGCTAGGAGTGGTTTTTTGTTTTCAAATGAGTACGTACTCATTTGAAAACCGCTATAGGATATCAAGAATTGATTGGCGGCACTTTGCGCCGCCAATCAATTCTTGGGTTTTGTGTCTTGCTTATTACAGCCCATTACCGATCGCAAAAAACGCTGACCAATAATTAGGATGATTATAATTTGGTGATTTGATCAAGGCAACTTGCGCTCGGCGTAAAGCTTCTGTAACCGAGACATCACCTTTTTGAAGTTCACCATAAAAAGCAGTCATCAGTGCCTGTGTACCAGCATCATCAACCTTCCAGAGAGAAGCGATCGCCTGTTTTGCACCTGCTCTCTGAACTTGATAGCCAAAACCCAAAATCTCTACCCCATCTCCCAACTGCCCAACTCCAGTTTGACAGGCGCTTAGGACAATTAGATCTACATTCGGGATTTTCCAATCGATGATTTCATTGAGACGGATTTTGTCACCATTGCCAAAAATAATGAAGGAATCCTCTGGGATACCGACATTAAACTCCGCATGGGTGGCAAGGTGGATAATATTGTGATTTTTGAATTTAGACTCGATCGCTTGACGGCTAAATTGCTCTTCGATGAGAGTGACTGAGTTATTGAAGGAATTGGCAATCGCTTGGATTTCTGTAATCGTTGCAGGTAAGGAGGTTTGTCCAAACTTTTTCTCTCCTGATCTACCACCAAAGGCTCCAGCGAGAATACTAGGCTTTGCTCTGGATTGCTGACCAAAGTCAGAGAGAATATAGGCAATCAGATTACTGACTCGATATTTTTCGATGAGCCACTGTTTGCCGTCGTACAGTGCAGCCAGAGGGACATATCGCAGTTGTCCATCGGTTGCGTAGAGAATAGTTTCTGCTTTGGCTTGAATGAGTTCAGCTTCGATAGGTTTAATCAACAAATTGTATAGCTCTCTAGCTGGTTCTTTGACATCTTCAGAGCCAGCATCAATAAGTCCACTTCGATAATCAATAATTAATTTTTCTAGCTTTTCTTGAGAGATTTTAACAGTACGGTTGACGGGAATATTATTATTAGAGAAGAGAATCAACTCTAAGCGATCGCGTAAAATTAGAGGATAAAGTAAGACAGTACCTTGGGGAATTTGTTGGAGATAGTCGGGAACTCGATTGATTTCTGACTTGGGTAGTTGTTGGATTTTGCTAGCAAGTTGTCTGTTAATTTCAGGACTATTCTCAAAGCTAGCCGCTAATACCTGATCTCTAATAGCTTTTTCTGGCTCTAACATCCTCACCCCTTGAGAAGTTCGGTCATTGCCCTTAATATTTTTGAGATAGTCTTCTAGTTCTTGGACTTTAAGTAAATCTAGAACTTGCAGAGCTTCAATAACACGACCTTGATTGAGCAAGAGATCGGCAAGATGGCGATAGCGATCGGCGACTGTTTGTAAATAGGATTGGCGATCTTCTTTACCTAAACTTTGAATATCCTTACGGATGGACTCCGTAATTCCAATGGAAGACTTATAGAAGGCGATCGCTAAGCTAGTCTGGTTGAGATTAGCGAGGGTAGCTGCAATCCCAGCATTTGCCTGTGCTTCACCTTTGCGTTCACCAATTTGGCGGACAACTACAAGATGCTGCTGATATAAATCTAGTGCTTTTTCATATTGTTTGAGCGCATAGTAAGCATTGCCGAGATTTCCTAACGTTGCACCTTCCGCTTGACGATCTTTGGTAGCTTGGACAATCTCTAAGGTCTGCTGCAAATAATCAATTGCTTTTTGATGTTGACCGATCGCATTAAATGCATTGCCCAGATTTCCTAAGGCTGTCGCTTCACCATTGCGATCGCCGATTTGCTTATAGATTACTAGAGCCTGTTGATAACCCTCAATCGCTTGCTGGTGCTTGTTTAAAGAGGCATAAGCATTACCTAAATTTTCTAGAGCCTTACCTTCACCACGGCGATCGCCGATTGCTTTGATTAGACTTAAGCTTTGTTGGAGCCAGTCTATAGCTTTTTGATACTGACCTAAATAGGCGTAGGTATTACCAATATTGCCCAATGCATAGGCTTCCCCTTGGTGATCACGGATATCTCTGGTTGCAGCTAAGTATTGTTGATAGAAGTCTAAAGCTTTTTGATATTGCCCCAGAGCCACGTAGTCATTGCCTAATAACCCAAGAATCAGACTTTCACCTTGACGATCGGCTATGTCGCGAGCAAGAGCTAGCCCCCTTTGGTGCTGATCAATAGCCTTTTGATATTGCCCCAAAGCAAAATAAGCAGCTCCCAAATTGTTGAGAAGTCTAACTTCTAAATTAGGTATTCCTAATTGCTTGGCAATTTCCAGACTTTGATTGAAAGTGTTAATGGCGTTATCGTATTGACCAAAAATTAGATAGACATTACCAATCAATAGTTGAGTATTGGCTTGACTGGGATAGTCACCGATTTCTTGATAAATCTTTAACGCTTGTTCATTAAGTTGCAAGGCTTCACGGAACTGACTCAATTGAAACTTTTGCAACCCTTGATTGAACAGGCTATCTGCTTCAAACTTGCGAGATTGAATAGGCTGGGCTTGGGTAAGTATAGGTCTGAAAGTTAGATCAGTAGCTAACCCCACAAACCCAGTTAAAGCAAAAACGGCGATCGCATATAACCGTGAAACCATAACATCACCTTTGAAGTTACCAAATAATTGTATATCGAAATCAAAGCCCCAGAATTGCCCCGAATCTTCTCTCACCGCCTTTGCCCCCAAATTTAGAGAGAATACTAAACTGAGCCTTTGATTTAGGAGAAAAGTCACTCAGACTATAGGGGATAAGATAGCTGATACGATATTTCTCAATCAACCAATTTTTACCATCGCTAGCCTCTTGATCGTATAAAACAGAAAGAGGAACATAGCGCAACAGCCCATCAGGAGCATAGAGAATCGTATCCGCTTTCGCTTGCTTCAGTTCTGATTCGATTGGTTTAATCAGAATATTATAAAGCTTTGATGCAGGCTCCCTAAACTTTTCAGAACTACGATCCAGCAATTCGGCTCTGAACTCTTCAATTAAAATCTTTAGATCAGCCTGTTTGATATTTACAGTACGACTAATTGGCAGATTCCCTTGCGAAAAAAGCACTAATTCTAGACGGTTTTCCAGAATGAGTGGATAGAATAGGACTGTGCCTTCAGGGATTTTCTTAAGAAAGTCAGGAACTTTATTCAGTTCTGATTTAGGAATTTGTTGAATCTGATTAGCCAATTGGTTATTTAACTCAGACATCTGCTCAAAATTAATTACCGAGAAATTATTTATAAAAGCTTGCTCGACCTCTAATAGCCTTACTCCCTGCGATGTGCGATCATTGCCGTTGATATTTTTGAGATAGTCTTCTAGCTCTTGGACTTTTAATAAAT